>CAZTHR010000001.1:0-11279 GCA_964613265.1 uncultured Lentisphaeraceae bacterium
GCGGGTTCAGCCCCGTCGATTCAATGTCGAACACGACGAGCGGACGATCCAATTTCAGTGGGAAACTCATAGGCGGGAAATTATACCAAAAATCCGCCCCGCGCGGCGGCGGGGCATTTCATTCTCATCTCATCACCGGGGTGTCGTTCACGGCGCAACGGGCGCCAACGTCCAACCAGCGGGGGCACGGAAGGTGACGACGGGCTTTCCGTCCACCTTCTTCCAACCGTAGACGATTTCACCGTCCGGCAACGGCAGCGTGGCTTCGCAAGACTCCAACGCCAACCCCACCGGCGGCGTCGCCGTCACCGTTTTCGCGGCACGGTCGATGTTCCGAACGCCCAACACGTTCTTCACGTAGAACACGGCCGCGTGGCTCGCGAACCCGTGGTTGCAGCTTGCGTAAGCGCCGTCGTTCTCCCACAGCGTTCCCGTACGGTCGGCCATGTAGGTGAAATAGCCCTTCGTCTCTTCAAGCAGACGCGCACTCAAGCCGTAGCGAGACAGGAGTTCCAGGCGCAGGTAGTTGCCGATAAACGCATTCGACGGCCAAATCTCCTTGTGCGACAGGAGCGTCTTGCGATCGGCCGCGAACCGTTTCGGGCCAAAGTCGTCGAGCAGCGTCTTCCAAAGCGCCGAATGCGTTTCGGGCGTGGCCGTCTTGAACATGAACGCATAGTACTGGCACGTCTCCGTGCATTCGCCGGACAGCTTCAGCGTCCCGTCCTTCTGACGAACGGCATTGTCGCAGAACCACGTGCCGTTCCAAGACTGACGGCGCACCGTCTCGCGCACCCGCTTCGCCTCGGCGGCGAGTTCCGGCATCCCGTACAGGCGATCCATGCAGTCCAGCACTTCGGCCCACGTCATGTTCGACGGATAGTTCACATCCTGGACGAGCTTGTTCGCATGACTCCATTCCACGAACACCCACGACGGCAGTTTCTCCAAAAGGCCGTCGGCGTTCTTGTACTTCTTCAGGAAGTCGATCAGCGCCACCATGCGCGGACGGAGTGCGTCCACCGTGGCACGGTCGCCGCTACGCACCAGATATTCGTCCAGTTCGATCACGAACCACATCGCCCAGTTGGGAATGTAGACGCCGTCCGTGTGATCGGACGGATAGCACATCGGCAACATCCCGGCGGGAATGTCATCGAACGTCTTTGGCAACAGATAGTTCTGGACGAAGAGGCGTTCCATGTCCGTCGACCCCGTGAAGAGGTGACTGGCGCGGGCGGTGAAGAAACTGTCGCACAGCCAGCCCGCGCGTTCACGGCTCGGACAGTCCGTAAAGACGTCCACGGCGTTTTGGGCGAACGTCTCACGCGCCGCCACGAAAATCTTGTCGAGATCCTTGTCCGAACTCCGGAACTTCGCCCGACGTGCCGTCGGATTCTTGTAATCGCGCAGATAGAGATTCGAGATTTCCATCGCACCATCGACTGTGTAAACGTGCAGATAGCGGAAGGAATACGCCTCGAACGCCTCCAGATCGTATTCGCCCGGCGTCAGATCCCAGGCCACTGCGTTGCTCACGCCGAAGCGGACGGGATTGACCTTCCCGTTCTCCAACACTTCGTCAAACGTCACCCACAGGCGTCCCGGCTTCGTGCAGCGGACTTTCAATCCCGGAAATCCCGTGTCCTCGAATCCGTTGTCAAAGAGCACACCCGACCCCGCAATCGGCCATGCGGCGGACGCATTCGCCGCCATCGGTTTGCGGTCTGCGATGTCCAGATGCTGGAGTTCGCGCCACATGTTGAGGACAAGTTCGGCAACCGGAAATCCCTTGAAGGACGGCGGATTGATGTTGTCCACGCACCGATTGGCGTGATAGTGCGCCAACGTGTCCATACGACGAACGACCGTCGCCTCGACGGGGCGGAGCGTCCGCGTCACGGCCAACTCCGGCAACGGAGCGATGCGTTCAACCAACTGGCGGGCGGGTTGCACAGCCAGCGCGAGCGAGCCCCCCGACACTTCACCCCCCGTCGTCCAGGCGTCGAAACCGGGCGTCAGACGGTAGTATTCGGCAAATGCACGTTGGAAACTGAAACGCGACACCTTCTGGACACGCGGCAAATCGAACGCCTCGAACGCGCCGCCCGCGCCCGTCGCCGCGACAACACGGCCGTCCACCAGTACTTCCGCCTGCAGAAACGCGGGCTGGTCCGGCACATAGAAGTTGTTGCAGTTGTAGGCGGAGACTTCAATCGCCAACACATTCCGTCCCGCCTTGACATGCGATGCGAGCGGCCACTCGTCCACACGGAAAAAGCCCTTCGCGGCACGCGCCGGCCCATAGCCCGCGTACTGTCCGTTGAGGCGGATACGGTAGACGGACGTTCCCGTCACGCGCAACACGGCTTTCGCGCCAGCGGGCGCATCGAACGTTGCGCGGAAACCGACAAAATCGTTCATCCGCGTTTCACGGCCCGTAGGCCAAACGGGTTTCGCCGTTGTGAAGGACGGCACCGCCGCCCCCGCAAACAGAGTCCAGACGGCCCACGCCGCGCAAATCACGTGCTTCATATCATCTCCTTGGTGTTTACCATGTCGCCATTATACCATAGAAGTCATTCGTCCGTACCCTCCAAATCCGCTTCTTGGGACTGAAGGTACGTTTTCGCAAGCGCGAGGCCTTCCACGGTCTCGAAACCACCCACGGCTTCGGCCAGTTCATGCCGCGCAATTGAATACTCATTCCCACCCCTGCGATGGGTGAAGAGAAGCTCGAAATCACCCGGGTAGTTGAAAAGCGTCACGATCATCCCGACCAGATCGCCCATCGGCGGCAGATCGATATGCCGGGCGGCAAAACGATAACGGAGTTCCGTACCCATACCCTTTTGGCTTTTTAATTCAACGCCGCCGTCCGTCGCCTCGCAGAGCTGCTTGAGGATGGGCAACCCCAACCCCACGCGACGCTCAGCGTGTTTGCCGGGCTCGCTGTAAAACGGATCGAACGCCCGCGCCACAGTCGCCGCGTCCATCCCCTTCCCATTGTCCACGAGAGCGACAGACACCGTCTCGCCATCTTCCACGAGCGTGAGGTCAATGCGCGTCGCCCCCGCTTCAATCGAATTCTGCGCCGTATCGGCAATCACATCTGCGAGTGTCGCGTGCATCGTCTAAATTCCATCCTTGTCGTTCGATATGAGCGTTGCTTTCAACTCCGTTTAAAACCGTCTGCGGCTCAGACAAGCCCCCACGCGAAGGCGTAGAGCAATCCGAAAACGAAATGGATTTTCCCCGACGCCCGTTCAAGTCCGCGCCATGGCGGCGACGCGGGATTTTCCCTGTACACCCGCGCGGCCGTGCGCAACGTGCGAATCGTCAGCGGTAGCGCGAGCAACGGCAACGCGAACGCAAGACCCGAAAACTCCCCGCAGAAGATGCAATAAACCAGAAAAACACCCAACACAACGTATGGCAGGACGTGGCAGACGCGATAGTAGTTCAGCGCCCGCCGCGGCCCCAGCCACGAAGCGAACGTGACAATCCCCGCCGCACGGTCGGTCGGGATGTCACGCATGTCGTTCCCATGCATGATGACGCCAACGAGCGCGGCCACGGGCAACGCAGCAACCATAAAAACGGCCGTCGCCCCCACCGCGACCACCATCGGCATCAGGTGCGGCCATCCGTAGACGAATAGCCGCACGAAATAGAACACCCAGGACGGCTCCAGCAACGCGAATGCGACGAACATCTCCAACGGGCCCATGAGGAACGAAACGAATGGGACGCCAAGTCCGTGATACTTGAACGCAACGCCTGTGGAATAGTTCGTCGCGCCGAGAAATCCGACGAACCCCGCCACGAGCAACGGCACGTTGACGGCCCAACCGCCAGAAACGACGAGGATTTCATGCGCTCCGTCCGCCCGGTGGAAACAGAGCAGGACGCCAAGGACGGCCGCCGCCCCCGCGCAACCCATCGCGACGGCAAAGAGCGCGCGCATGGAGACGAGACCGTCATGCACCTGCGGCGTCGTGCGAATCGCGCCCGGCACGGCATCCACGCCACTCCGTTCGTCGCCCCACGTGTTCAGCAAATTCACCGTCGCCTGAAAAAGAAGCCCGACAACGATGCCGCCCAACCAATGCAACCAATGGACATCGGACGCACCGCCCACGCCCACCACGAACCCCGCCACGACAAGAAACGGCACGAACGTGGCCGTGTAGCTCCACGGACGAAACAAAAGAAACCACGCTTTGACCATCACCGCGTTCCTTCCACCGGCGGCAACGTCCTGCGAACATCGGGACGGCCCGGCTCGACAACAAGACGGCACGCACCGCGTAGTTTGACCCATCCGAAATCGACGGGTTCGGCAGCCGGGAACAACCGTTCCCAAAGCGGTCGGTCGGGGCAGTCATACGGCGCGTAACGACGCGGTGTGCCGGACGCGAACGTGCCCTGACGATAACGCTTGTAGAACGCCGCCGTCCCCAACAGCTTGAACCGCGCCACGACATCGTTCGGATCGGCGGCGGCGGGCGACACCGCGACGTGAAGGACGCGATCCCCCTTCACGTCGACCGGCCACGTAAACGACGCCGTCACGGCATCGTCGAGCGGCGCGACGGCAGAGGCGACGCACACGGCGGCCGACGCAGGGCTGTATTCGCGGAACTGCGGGTCAAGCAGCCACCAGGCAATCCGATACGTCCCCTTTGGCCGCGTCTGTCCCGGCAGCACCTCCCACGCCGTCGTCACCGTGTACGACGCGCCGTCCATCGTCACGCTCGAACGCGGCGCGACGGGCAGACGGTTCACCGCCGTATCCTCCCCGCGCGTGTTCGCATAGCGAATGGTCTTCGCGCCGTCCTTCTGGCACGACTCCTCCACGACGCGCCCGTCGCGCCGGCAAATGGCGGCGTAATTGCCCGTCGCCGGATTGAACGCGACGAAGCCATAGGACGGCAGCGTCACGGCCTTCCCGTCGCCCTGCGCGTCGTCCACGCGCCAATCTTCCGTGCCGCGATTGACGTGGACGGTCATCCCCGTTGACCAGCGAATCCGCAGACGTGCCCGCGCCTGATCGACGAACGCGACATCCGAGACCGTCGCCGTGGCAAGTTCCCGCGCAATGTGCTGGGCCAGCCAGTACTTGCGGACGATCTGCCGCAGGCACCGCGCCTCGTCCAGCGGTTCGAGAATCCCCGCCTCGGCCTTGTAGGCGTCGCGGTTGTAGCAGTCCGCCATGAGCGCGTGGCCGTTCATGATCTCACACGTCAGGTAGTCGTCCGAATCGATGCCGTGGCAGTCCTCGCCACGCGCACCCTCGAACCGCGCACTGTAGCCCACGCCGTGCAAGGACATCCGGTCGTGGTAGACGAGCGGAAACCACGGGACTTTCTCGATCTGTCCCGTGCCACCCACGGTCATCCAACGATAGGCGCCGGGCTCGCGCGTCAGGTGCATCCACTGGCAGTCGCCACCGTCAAGGTGGCCGGCCATGTAGTCCGCCGGCGCCTCGCTCGACACGAATGCCGGTTGCGCCGAACGGGCGGCCACGGCCGCCCGCGCCGCGTCGAACATCGCCGCGTTCCCCGCGCAGTTTTCGATCAGCGGATGGACGCGGCCGACCTTGTCGAAACACGTCGCGGCCAGCGATGAACCGCTGCCCGTCACGTCGATGAACACCGTGTCGGGTGTAAAGCCGTCCGCGTGCATCTGGTCGATCTGGTAGCGAATCGAGTCCGCGCCATCACGCGGGAGCAGACGATAGCTCTGGTCGCCGCACGGCGGATTCAGCCAGGCCTTGATCGGCTCCAGCACGCCCGTCTTCGGATTGCGGCGATGGCAAATGCGCGTCCAGTCAAACCACGGCGATTCGGGATAGCAGTCAATCACGTTCAAGTGGACGCCGAACCGCCAGCCCTTTTCGTGTGCCGACGCGCAGAGGCGTTTCAAGTCCGCCGCCGAGCCGAACGTGGACGAAGGCGGATAAACTTCGGGCAGACGGCGGTCGAACCCGTACCGCTGCCAGCAGTGGACGTAGAAAAGCGCATCCGCTACGCCGTAGTCGTCGGCGGCACGACGAACGAGGCGTTCTTGCTGGGCGAATGTACCGTTCCACGTATCCACGACGAACCGCCCTGCTTTCGCGGCGAAGCCCGGCGAGGCGGGTGTCGTGAAATGGCGGCGGTAACGCAGGGCGCAATCGAACGCGCCCTTCCGTCCCGGCACGAACGTGAACGACGTCGGCTGGGACAGGCGGAACCCGAACGACTTGTTCACCTCGTCGATATAGAGGCTGTCCGGCGGCGTGGTCGTCGCGAGGACGAGCGAAAAACCGTTGGCAAACTCGAATCCGACGAAGCGCGTCGCGTTCTGATGTCCATTCAGCGGCACATTCAGCCGGCCGGGGTTCGCCACGTAGTAGCCGTAGCCGAAGTAAAGCCCCGTCGGCATCTCCGAACACGCGCCGAACGAAAGCGTCCCGAAATTCGCCGCGTTGCCCGACACGTCCGCGATAAGCGCATCATCCGCGACCCGGAACGTCACGCGCGGCGCAACACCGTTCGGCGGCACGGTACAGACGAACGGCGCGAACGACAGCGTCTGCCCCTCGGCTCGAAACGACACGCCCGACGAAACGTCCGCCGACACGGCAATGCCGCCCGCCAGCGGCGGAAGCGCAGCTCGCGCCCCCATGAACGCAGACGCGAAAACGAATCCCATCATTAAAACACGGCGCATTATCGTCCTTCCTTTCGGCTCGTCGCGGGCCGTTGTTTCGATGCGCGTACCGGACGTGTCGTACAATCACGCGAACAGGCGAGCGCCCGCCCCTTTCCGCCCGCTGCGAAATCGACTGCATATTCGCCCGCCTCGGCCGCGCAACCGAGAAAGAGGCCGCGCGCCCCGGCGGCAACCTTCGCGTGGACGTCGCGCGTAACGTCCATCGACACGTTGGCCGCCACGACGCGACCACCTTCCACGAGAATCGGCCCCGAAAGCGAATTCGCCTGCTCGAAGAGGAGACGCCCCTGCCCTTCGGCGAGTACAGACGGATGATCGACCCACAGTTGCGAATTGAAGAGGGCCGTCCGTCCCCGATCGCCCTTCTTCAACCAGACGGCCGCCGAGCGCGTCGGCGTGGACGAATCGTAGGGGACGAGTTGCGCGAGCGCGACATCCAGCCGACTGTCCGCCTCCTGCTCCACCACGATGCCATGCGCCCCCGTGTCCGTGCCGTGGATGAGCAGATCAATCTGGTTTTTGCCGTAGCACGCCAGACCGTCGAACGCCGCGTAGAGGAACGTGCCGCGCACCTGTTCGTCCGCGCAGTCACGAAAGACGATCCCCTCCAACCGCGCGCGCATGTTCTCCGCCCAGACGTTCCGCCCCGAACGCGGGGTATCGGCCTTCTCCGCCGCGACCGGCAGATATTTGGGCAGGCGCTGCGCATAGTGCGGATTGAACTGCACGTCCTCCACCCAGCCGCGTCCATCCGACTTGCCAACGAACAGCCCCCGCCGCCAAAACGCACCGGAAAGATAGCTCACGCGATGGCCGGCCGACGGATGCGTCGCAAAATCAACACCCTGCCAGCTGTTCGCAATGTTCACGTCCACAAGCCAGCAACCAGGGCCGAGCGACCGTACCGTCCACGGATAGGGAACGGGCGCCGTCGTGGGTTGGTTGGGATACCAGACCGACAAACCGCGCAAACCGCTTCCCGCCTCCAGCTGGATGAACGGCGTTCCGTTTTCATCGCCCGCGCCCTGGGCGGGCAGAAGAATGCTGCCACCGGACACCGTGTGGTGCGGCACATCCGAGACGCCGCGAAGTTCGACACCCGCGCGGACGACAATATTGCTCGTGAACCGCCACGGCCCGGCCGGCACGTAGACCGTTCCCCGTGCGGCGGCCGCCGCGTCGATGGCTTTTTGAAAGGCCGCTGCGTTGTCCTTGGCCGCACGTGACGCGCCGTAGTCGGTCACGATGAAAAGCCCCGTTCCGACTGGACGCGGCACCGTCATCGGTTCGGGGGCGACGATGGGCGAGGCGGGCGGGACTTTCGCCGTGGGGTCGATGCGGACATCGCCCCCCGTCATCGCGTTCGTGATTTTCGTCTGCCGCGCCGCAAACCCCAACCAGGAGAACCGCCGCGTCTGCGCCACCGTTGAAATGCGCGGAAACGCGCAGTCCTGTCCGAGCACCTGCCCTGCGCCCAGCACGTCGAGTGCGGCATCGCCCGAACAATGCTGGAACGTGGCCACGCTGTCTCCGGCCACCCGCAACGCCCCCGTAAAGCGCGTCTGATGGAACTGAACGGCCGACTGGACGAAACGCGCCGTACAGACAAGCGCGGTCTTTCCACCGATCCGGGAGTTGTAGACGGACAGCCCGATGCCGTTGAGTGCATCAAGTTCCAGCCCCGTCTCGCAGTCGGAGATGTCGCAATCCGCCATCACGGCGTTGGACAGTCCGCGTTCGCCCTTGCGGAAACGAACGCCCGTCGCGTAGCCATTCACGCGCAGACGCCAAATGTACTCCCAGTCGCTGCGTCCGTAGTCCGCGCCAATTGCGTCGTGCGACCGCAGATACTCACGCACGTCCGCCTCGGCGGGGGCGTTGGGGAAACCACTCCGCGCCCAGACGGCGGGGGAGACCTCGACCTCGCTCACGCGCCCGATGTCCGTCGTGCCGTCGATGGCGAACCCCGTCTGCAGACCGCAAATCGCCAGCCGGCGAAACGTGTGCAATTCGTTTCCTTCCGGCCCAATGTCGAGCGCCTGCCAGGAGTTGACGAACGTACAATCGAAGACGGACTGGTTGTCGTTCGCACACGGCGGCTTACGGGCGGTACGCACCGTCCACGGGTAGGGCGCGGGCGCGCGCAGCGTCTGATCGGGATAGTGGAAGACGAGACCGACAAGCCCCGCGCCGGGCAGCAGCGTCACGGCCGCCTGTCCTTCCTCTTCGCCGCGATCCGCCGTGATGGAAAGGACGGTCGATTCCGTCGGCTTCTGCGCGTCGTAGTCACCGCGCAGCGTGACGCCCACGGGAATGTAGACCGGACGGGCGAGCGTATACGCACCCGCCCGCAAGAAGAGGACGCCGCCGCCCTTCGCCCCGACGGCGACAAGCCGTTTTTGCAAAGTCTCCGCCACGTCCGTCTCTGGATTGACGGCAGGATCCATCACATCTTCGGCCACCACCACGTCGGGCGTGGGGTGAACCGTCTTGACCACCTGCGGCGCCGCAAAAACATTCGCCATACACATGCAAACCGCCAATGGCAGACATTTCTTTTTCATATCAGCCTATCCTTTGCCGCCGTTTATTCGTGTGCATAAATTTCTTCCCGACACGGTTCAATGTAAAGTTCCCCGCCAGCAATTAGCCAGCACAACACCCGTTGCGCAGCTTTGTGCCGACGATGCTTTCCCTTTCCATGGCGCGTATTTTAGCAGAACCGGTTAGGGGTTGCAAGATGGTTTCGATGGTCTGGCGATTCAGGGGAATGCCCGCCCCGCAGACAGGCATTGTCAAAGAAAGTGTCCGTGATTACAACGAGCTGCGGAATTGAGAGGCGAGGAAAACGTCATAATCGTACAGCGGACAATGTGGTATAATCCTGATGTTTTATTTCACTTGAAAAAGAAGGAGTTTCCATGGCAGTTTCAAGACGGGCATTCATGGGTGCAACGGCGGCGTTCTGCGCCACCCGATGTGTCGCACAACCGCCACCGGTACAGGACGGTTTTGCGCTCACGGTCTGCAAATACGGCGAAGCAATCATCACGGAGAGCATGGTCTTCCACGGCGGAGACAAGAACAAACTCGTCCCCATCTCCCTCCTGTTCCACTTGATTCGCCTGCCGGGCCGCATCATTCTGGCGGACGCCGGCTGCGATTCGTTCAGCATCTTCGGCCGCGCCGCCACGAAGTTCGTCAAACCCGCCGATCTGCTCCGTCGTCGCGGCATCCGTCCAGAGGACGTCACGGACATCCTCATCTCGCACCATCATTCAGACCACATGGAGAGCGTCACATCTTTTCCCCAAGCGCGTATCGTCCTCCATCGCGCCGAAGCACGATTCGGCGCGGGCTACCTCAAAAACCATCGGGGTGAAATCGTCCGTTTCGACGAGACGATCTCGCTCTTCGACGGTCGACTGTCCATGCGGCGCGTCGGCGGCCATACGCCCGGCTCAAGCCTCGTCCTCATCCCGCGCGGTTCCAAAACGGTCGTCATCGCGGGCGACGCCTGCTATCTGGGCGCCTGCCTGACCCAACGGCGGCCGACGGGCGCGACGGGCAACCTCGCGGAAAGCCAGGCGTTCGTCGACACCTACGCCGCGCCGAACTACATCGTCCGCCTCTGCCACGATCCGGACGTGTTGCCGGGCGCGAACGGTTTTCTGGATCTGTCCGTCTGACCGACCGTTGCGCCACCCCCGCCGCCTCGGCTACTCGTGCGTCACGACGACAGGGCCGAGGAGACCGGACGCTTCCGGCGGCGTTCCGGCTTTCGGCGCTCCGATCGTCCACGTCTTGCGTTGGGCTTCCGGTTGCGCGGCGTCGAACGCCAGGCGGTTGAACCACGTGTTCGACACGTCCACGCGGATCTCGTTCACCCCGTCCTTCAGTTCCACGTCGCACCGGTAGGGCGGCGCCCAAAGCGTCCGCACCTTGCGTCCGTTCACGAACACGTCCGCCACCACTTCCACGCGGCCGAGGTCGAGCACGGCCTTTCCGGCTTTCGCCGCGACGCGCGTCGTGTAGGACGCCGTGCCGGAGAAGTGACGCGCCTCGTCGGAAAGCGGCAGTTCCGTCCAACTCGTCAGCGCGGCGAGCGTGAGCGACGCGGGGGCGCCCCAGCCCGACGGGAACGACACCGTCCAATCGCGCAACGCCGTCGTCCCGCCCGTCGCGCCGCCGACGGGGGCAACCACGCAGACACCTTCATTCGTCGCGCCAAAGACGACGAAGACCGATTCGCCGCAGGCCAGATCGAAATCGATTTCCGTCCGCCCGTCCGCAACCCGCGCCGCCGTCCGCCGCGCCGTCCCCGTCACGGGATCCCAGAGCGTCACCGCGCCCGTGCAGCGGAAACGCGCCGACCCCTTGTAGCCCTGCGGGCCGTTCGCGCAGACAAAATACCAGTCCTGCCCCTTCTTTGGCGACGTCCGGCGAATCCATTCAAGCGGCGGTTCAAGCGGCGCGGACGACGCCGTCCGCGCGTTCGGCGCGAACGTGACGTCGGGCGTCAGCCCCGCCACGGCGGCGGCAGGCGAACCGCGCACGAT
>CAZTHR010000001.1:11379-27428 GCA_964613265.1 uncultured Lentisphaeraceae bacterium
ACGTGACGTCGGGCGTCAGCCCCGCCACGGCGGCGGCAGGCGAACCGCGCACGATCCGCGCGCCGGCCGCCGCGAGTTCCCGCAACTTGGCTTCGCTCTTCGGCGCGACGTATGTTCCTTCGGGAATCCACAGCACCGCGTAGGAAACGCCCTCGGGCAAGACGAGACGGCCCGCCTTCGTCGCCACGCGGGTGAGCAGCACGTCAGGATTGCAGTAGTCGTAGTGAAAACCGTCGGGCAGCGGCGAGATCTCGCTCGGCTTGTGTCCGACTTCGTCGCCCAGAAACCACAATACGTCGCTCGCCGGCAACCCCGCCTCCAGCATCACCTCGCAACGGGCGAAGTAGTCCGTGAAATCTTTCATCGCACCCCACCAGGTCTGACCACGCAGAAACGGTGTGCCAATCGTGTGGCCGAAACTCGAACCCGGCGGCAGGAAGTCTGTACGCGGGTTGTGCGTGTAGGTGTGGAAGACGAGATGCGTCACGCCGCGCGCGAGCGCGTGATTACCCGTCCGCTTCAAATCCTTGGGTGCTTCATTCCACTTGAGTTTCATGCACGTGAACGCCTCGGCGGCGCAACGGCCCTTGCCATAGATGTGCGTCGCACTCGCACAGGGATAGACGGGCTTGAAGTCGTCCTGCCCGACACTGCCCTCCGCGCGTGGATGCCAGAACTCGCACATCGGCGTGTCGCACCATTTCCAGAAGCGCATCAAGTCGCCGGGAATCACGTCGCCGAACGCCGTCTCGTACTGGGCCGTCATGCCGAGTTTCTTCGCGATGACGTTCATGCGGGCGTAGTAGTTCGTCTCGACGAGATCGCCCAGCGTCCGCCGCCAGTCGAGGAGAAACCGCTCCGTCGTCGCAGGATCGTCCAGCACCCAGCCGAAGACGGCGGGCAGCTTCTTGCGGAAGTCGTAGCCGTTGGCGGCGCGGAAATCGGCCTCCAGCGTCGCCGTCCACGTCTGGCGCAGACACTCCCAGCTGTCGACCACGAACCCCTTGAGCTTGCCGCCGGCCAGCGGGCCGTTCGCAAGACGCCCGATGTAGGCGGCGAAGTGGGCGTCGACGGCGGCCGCGTCCATCTTGTTGCATTCCCAGCCCGTGGCTTCCTTCGGCGCGGGGCCGTTGCGCGTCCCGTTGTTCACGTGGCCGATGCGCAAGACCGTCCATTTGCCGGCGGGCGGCGTCCAACGAAGACGCCCGTCCACGTACTTGTCCGTCAGGTCGAGCACGGCGTCCGCCTTCACCCAGCCGGCGGGATTCTGGCGGAGGGACGGACGCTTCACGAGGCCGCGCAACACCCACCCGGCGAGACCTTCCCAGTTGTTCAGACGCGCCCCCGTGCCGAACTTCACCTGCCACACGTTCATGGGATGCTTGTGCTCGAAGACGAACTCCCATTCGCGGGCCGTCGCCTCGTCGCAGGCGAACGTAATCGGCACGGCGTCCTGCCAAACGCCCTGGGGAACTTCCTGATCAAGAACGGTCGTCCGCTTCGCGCCGTCAATCGCGATCAGCCGCACACGGGCTTCAGGACGGTAGGAGTAGTCGTGGTTCATGACGCGCGGGGACGGCAGTTCCAGCGTCCGCAGGGTCAACGGCCGGTCGGACACGAAACGGCGCACCAACACGCCGTCCTTGTCCGTTTCGGACACGGGCTTCGGCGTCCATGCCACGCCGTCGTCACCGGCGGGCGTGGGAAAGGCCAGCACGAACAGATCGCGGTAGTCACGATCGGCATCGGACGGCTTCCGCCCTTCCGGCTCGAAGCGGGGAACCGGCAGGACGAAACCGTCGGCCGACGGCCCGTCCACGTCCAAACGCGAATAGGACAGATAGCGCATGCACTGGTCTTGCGAAACCCATGGCCCGCCGCTCATCGACCAGCCGGGGCAGTTCTGCATCTTGAAGACAAGCCCGCGTTTCGCGCACCCGTCGGCGGCATCACGGATGAGGTCGTCCCAATCCGCGCTTAGGCAGGGAATCTGCGGCGACACGCCCGGCCACGGGCCGCCGAACTGGCCGTGGAAAAGCTGGATGCCGCCAATGCCCGCCGCCTTCACGGCGTCGAGATCAGCTTCCAGCCCCGCCTTGGCGACGTTGCCGCCGATCAGATGAAACCACGTCTCGGGCCGACGGTCGTCCGCCGGCGTCTGGAACGCGGCGAAATCAAGCGCAGCCGCCAGGCCCGACACCGCACACACCAAAAGGGTGAGAACCAATTTTTTCATGGCCGTAAATCCTGTCATATTCCAATCATTTCGCAAGGAGGCGTTCAAGGGCGCGGGCGAGTTTCAAACGGTGCGCCTCCAACGCCGCCGGATCGGTGGCAAACTCGGTCAACGACACGGACACGCCCGGCGGCACGGCGAGCAACGCCGCATAGGCCGCGCGTTCGGCGGGCGTCAAATCCTTCGCCGCCGCGAGTGCGCGTTTCAGCATCGCGAAATACTCATAGTCTTCAATGCCGTCGCGCAGAAGTTCCAAACGGTACGAATCGACCGGCCCGTCGAGCACAGGGGCGGCGGGGCGTCCCGACGCGGCGGTTTTCGGCGGATAGAGGAGACGACCGTCGCCATTGCCCCACGGACGCTTCGCGCCCGACGGCAATCCTGCACCCTCCACCCAGCTCATCGCGTCCACATAGGGATTCTGCAACGCATTGGGATAGGCCGTCCCGCTCGTCCAGAAAACCGTCTCCCAAATGAGAACGCCCGCCACGTCCGCACCCCAGGTCTGCCAAAGCCACAGGCGCATCTCGATGCCCGGATGGTCGATGAACTCCGTCACGTAGGGCGCGCGCGGCACACAGCAGACATACCACCAGAACGCATCGCCCCGTTGCCGCGCCGCCTGTTCGCCCGCGACGTGGAGGTTCGGCGTGAGCGGCACCCAGAGGTTCGGCCCGCCGGCCAATTCCTCGACGGCCTCCTCCGTGAGCATCCGGCGCAATCCCGGCGCATGTTTTTTGAGCGTCTTAAATCCGTTCATGACGAATGCGTAGTCTTTCGGTTCCGGTTCATCGAACCAGTAGACGTACGCCTTGTCCAACCATCCCTTTTCACGGAGGTGGCTTTCAATGCCGCGCAAGTACTTGCCCATCAGAATATCGTAGGCGGGATCGGTGGCGGGAACGCCCAGCAACGACGGTTCGCGCCGCGATTCGTACGTGCCGCCGCCCAAACCCTCGATGGGGATGCAGATCGTGTTGAAGTGGTAGGTGGAAAACGCCTTCTCGACGGCGGCGTCCCACGCCGTCCAATCGAAAACCGGCTCGGCCACCTGAGGGTCGCCGCCCTTCTGCCATCCCTTCCATGTCACCGTCCAGTGCGCAAACGGCACCGGATTGTACGGGGAGATGTGGTGCGCGGCCAACGCCGCCAAATACTTGTCGACGACCGTTCGCCGCTGGACGTCGTTTGTGAGGCCATGGTAGCGCAACGCACGGCCGCTCGAAAACCCGAACGCCGTTTCGCACGTCATGCGGTCGGGGAGCGTGAAGCCAAACACCTCCACCTCAAACGGCACGGTCTGCGTCTGCATCGCGCCCGCCGCCGTTTTCGTCGTCACGGCGAGCGAACTCGTGTAGACGCCCGACGGCGTGCCCTTCGGCGGTTTGACGCGAATCCAGAACGGCTGGTTCGCGCCCGCGTCCACGGGGCAGACGCCCGTCTGCGGCGGCAGCGGATCTGCCCAGAGGCCGCGACAGCCCGCCGCGTCCGTCGGCTGGCGGACGGGCACGTAGCCGACGCGCAACACCTCGACTGCCGACGCAGGAAGGACGGCCGCACCGCACGTCAGGTCGGACGCAACGGACACGTGCGCGTCGGCCAGCGCGGCGCGGGGCGTGACGACGATCTGCACGGCCTCCGCCTCGTTCGCGGCCGTCGCCACGCGGACGGCGGATGCCGTCGTCGTTGGCAGACGCCGAAAACGCGGAATCTTCCAGCCGCTCGACGCCCGCCAGAGCGCGACGGGCGCTTCCGCCGCCGTCAGCCGTTCGCCGTAGTCGTCGCGGAAATACTCGCAGGCCTTGATCTCCGCCACAACACGGCCCGTCGTCTCCGACACGAACTGCGCCGCGCCACACCCGTTGACGGGTTCGCCCGTGAACGTCGCCTCGAACGAACAGGCGTAGATCTGCAACGAACATGTCGTCTGTCCGACGATGCGCACGAACAGCCGATCGGCCGGCAACAAGTCGGCAGGGACGGCGCCCTCGACGGTGGAAACCTTGTCAATCGTCGCCACGCGCCGCCAGGACTGGCTGTCCCGCGAAACTTCCAGCGCGGCCGCGCCCGCCGCGTGCCAACCGCACTGGGCGGACACCGTGGCGGCCGTCCACGTGCGATTCGGCAGTGCATACGTGTAGACGATTTCCGCGCGTGCAGACACCCACCACCGATCCGTATTGAATCCCGCCGTCGTCGACAGCAACGGCCGCGCATGGTTGCGGGCCGGACCGCCCAGCGAGGTGCCGAACGCATAGCGATTCCCTGTGAGTTCTTCGCCCGGCCCCAACTCAAAACCGGCGACGCGCGTGTAGACGGGACGGACGGGTTCGACCGACACGTCGTCGAACAGGATTTCGCCGCTCCCGTGCCACTGTCCCAGATGGAAGGATTCGGCGTAGGACGCGGGCCGCGCGGCAGACCGGAAGACGAACGTGTGCGTCGTCCACGCCGCCGCATCGAACGGGAGATCCACGTTTGCGCAACCGGGGCCGGAAACAAGACACCCCGTCCCACGTCCTTTCGTCTTGAAGGAGAACGCATAGAGACGGTTCGGGTCGAGCGTCACGCCGTCGGACACCCAGCGGCTCGCGCCCGCGCCGTCGCCTGTGACGCGGAGCGCCGCACCGGACACGCCGCCCGTCGCACACCACGTTCCCGATGACCCCTTCTCCGCCGACAGCGTCCAGCCCACGGGTTTTCCATCTGTCGTCTGTTCAAACCCCGCATTGGGGATTTGCGGCGCGGCAATCCCACCGAGCGCGATCAGCGAAACAACGGCACATGCGAAACGTATTCTCTTCATGATGTCGACCTCCTTGTATCAACGTATCAAATCAATGTCCGCGCGTGTTCGGCGGCCGCGACGAGTCCGTCGACGACCGGGCAGCCCGCGGCGCACAGGCGTTCGCGCGTCTGGTGACCGCATGACACGAGAATGCAACGGCCGCCGAGCGCGGCCGCCACCTCCGCGTCATGCAACGTGTCACCGATAAAAATCCGCGTGGACGTGGCATCGGACGCAAAGACCTGCCGGGCGCGTTCAAGTTTCGACGCGCCGTCAAGGTTGTCCGTCCCGGCCACGAAATCGAAAAACGCATCCAATCCCGCCGCCGCAACGTCGCGCCGCAACCAATCCTCGCGGTGGGCGGAAAGAATGCCCTGACGAAAACCGGCGGCACGGCCGTACGCCAACGCCGCCCGCGCCCCGGCGCGAATCTTCTGCGTCCCGGCTTCCTGAAAGAACCGATGGAAGTCGGTGCAGATCTGATCCCAATCCCATTTTGCCAGATCCACGCCGAGTTCGGCGTAGAACGGCCGCACGGGAAAACCGAAATGCGCACGATAGTAGGTGCGCGTCGTCGGCGCACAGTCCCGCGCCACGAGCATCCGGTTGAGCGCCGTCACCGCCGCATCCAAATCGTCCAGCAGCGTCCCGTTCCAGTCCCAGACAAGCCAGGGGCGTGTCGTCGAATCGGCCGCCATCCGTCACAACCCCTCGGCCGCCAACGGATCGATCAGACGCATTTCGTCCGGCTGCAACGCCAACGCCAGACGGCGGCCGTCGCGCAGGTAGAGCGTAACCGGTTGTTCGTCGCCTGTGGCGTTCACCACGAAAATGCGCTCCCGCCCGTCCGCCGATTGGTAGGCGTTGCAGAAGACGTTCGGGCGACGCCCTTCCTGACGGCGGCCGCCGTAGAGAGTCATCGCATACGGCTGATTGCCGCAGACGATGCGCGGCGGCTTGACCTGCCGGCCAAACGCGAGCCAGTCGCGTCCTGCGCCGTGATAGAGGCTCACCCACGTCTTCATGAACACATCGTACGCGCCGCGCCCCGACAGGCAGACCTCCCGCGCCGTGCCGTCCGCACCGACTTCCTCAAGCTTCATCTCGTCCACCCACGCCGTCGCGTCGCCGCTCAAATGCATCATGATCCGCAACTGATCCGCGCCCGGCGCGATCGAAAACGTCGCCGACACGTGTTTCCACCCTTCTTCGGGTTTGGGGAATGCAAGCTGGCCGCCGTGCCCGCCCGCGCCGCCGAGGAAACAGAAGTTCACGCTGTTCGCCTGCGAGGAATGATCTGTCTTGAGCCAGGCCGACAGACGGAACGTGCGTCCTTTCCCCAAAAACGCCGCGTCGGAAACCGGCACGTTCTGCGACACCTGCACGGCGTTCTCGCCTTTCTTCACCTCCAGACGAATCGCCGCCGCGCCCGCGTGGCGCACAGCGCGATCCACGAACATCCGCCCGTTCCACGCCTCGCCATTGTAGCCGTTCAAACGCTCCCATCCCGCGAATCCGGCGTCGCCGGCGGACACGCGCTCGAAGTCGCCGTTGACGAGCGCGGGCATCTGCCCATCCGCGCACTCGCGCAGTACGGGCGAAAGGAACGGCATCTGGCCGTCGGCCGCCGCATGGGCCTGCCATATGCGGTTGCCCCGGCGCGGGTTGGACTGGAAGCACGGCAGATACTCGTGGTAGAGGTAGTTGAAGACGCTCGCCCATTCCTCCGCTCCGCTCTCGCAGTCGCGATAGTCCTGAATGCCGACGAGATGGTTGAAATGCTCGTTCGGCTCCTCGAAGCAGACGATTGCATCCGGCTCGACGCGGCGCATCGTCTCGCGCATCGTTTCCAGCTGGCGGCGAAAGACGTCCGTCTTCCACTTGCCTTCGCCGGGGCCGTGCGGATGGTCTTTCGCCCAACAGGCGGGAAACGCACCGCCCACCACCTGGTCGATCTGGATCATCTCGCAGCCCAGGCGGGCGAGCGGAAGGCAAATGTCGTCGTTCCACCAGGAAATCGTCCACGGATCGCCGCCGCACATACAGGCCGTGTGGCCACCGCGCAACCAGCCCGGCTCGCGATTGTAGCGCGAACCGTCGCGGTTGCGAACGGCATGGGGCAGCCCAATGCGGTCAAACCGCGCACGGTCGTCCCACACGAACGAGCCGTCGGCCCGCTTGTCGTACATGAGCGTCCAATGGTAGCCGCTCGGCCAGGGGAACGCGTGGCCGCCCATCTTCTTGAGGTCGCCGACGAGCCGCGCGAACGTCGCGTCGTCAGGCACGACGGGAAAGTAGTCGGGTGTGATCCACGTGTCGTGTTTCTCCCAGCCCCAGTACGCCATCACAAGCGGCGCGGCGGGATATTCCTTCAGCCAGTAGTTCGCCATCCAATTGCGAATCGTCTGCGGATCTTTCAGCCACGCACGGTGGAAACGCACCATCGCCGGCGCATCGCGCATCCACGCGGGAATGTCCGCGCGGTCTTTGAACAGCGTCCGACACCACGTCTGTTGCTTCGCCCACCGTTTGTAGATGTCCGCCGCGTCATGCCACGAACACGGATTCGCGGGCGTACCCTCGAACCCGCCCGTCACGATGTCGTAGGCCTGCACGACCGTTCCCGTGTCGAACCCCAACCGCCGCGACTGGAAGTAGAGGCCGTCCGGATGACCGCCCGCCCCCACGTACTTCACATGGCCATCCGCGTCTTCCGCCGCGAAGTAAAATCCGGCACGATCGTCGTAAAGCGTGGCGAACTGCGCCACGAGCGGGCCAGGCTGCTTGTGGAGCGACCACCAGTTCCGCCCCTTCGCGCCGGGATTGCGCACAATGCCGCCTTTCGCCGTCCCGATGACGAACGCATCGTCGGCCGCCGACGAACCCAGACAGGACGACAACAGTATTTTCGGATAGCTCGTCTCCTCCAGCGCCCAGCCGGGCTTTGCCGTGACGGCAATCCCCCAGCGCACAGTCTCGCCGCCGCCGCGCACGGTGCAGACGACTTCGTCGCACACGGCGCCGAGGCCGCCGTAGACGAGGCGGACGCCCCCGTCAATCGGCTCGACGCGAAACGTGGACGCCGCAGACGCGGACACGGACTCGCTTTTCGTGAAATCGTCCACGCGTGTGAACTTCAAGTCGAAGAGCGGCGTCGTTCCCCGTGCCGGCCCCAGATCCGCGCCGTGCGCCGTCACGAGCCGCGAAACCGCGCCCCGCGCCGCCGTGTCCAGCGTCACCGTCAACGTCTTCGACGCAATCTCCACCGCGCCAGCCGTACAAACGCCCAGCGTCGCCAACAACCCAATCCACATTCTTTTCATGCCCAACCTCAACCTTTCGTTTCGTTCTCGATACGTGGACACTCCGCCGCGTTCGATCAACCAACAATCCGGCGGACGCACGCGGCGTCGACGCCGAGAAGCAACAGACGTTTCGTCTTGGACGTCTCGCCGCCCTTGAATACGACACGGCTTTTGGGGAGGTCGAAAGCGTCAGCCAGCGTTTCAACCAATTCCTTGTTCGCCTTGCCGTCGACGGGCGCGGAACGAATCCGCACCTTCACCGCGTCGCCGACAATCCCGTCGATTCCCGCGCGCGATGAACGCGGCTGCGCTCGTACATTGAGCACCACGCCGTCCGTCGTTTCCGTCAAATAGTCCATGCCGACTCCTGCGTATGTTCGCCGATTTCCGGTTCAGGTCTGCGTTGGGGCGATCGTCCACGTCCGCCCGCACATATGGCACGTGATGTCGACCGTCGGCGGCAGAGCCGCACGGTCTTCCGCCGGCAGGGACGCGATCACGTCCTTTGCGCGGTCGGCGCTGCACCGGCAGGCAAATGCGACGGGCGTGGTCTGCCGAATTTCCGCCTGAGGCAGACCGAGTTTTTTCAACACCGTGCGTGGCGTGAACGTCGCGCCGGCGAGGGCTTTCTGCGCCGCGCCGGACGCGAAAACGGCCGCGACCCGTTCAAAGGCGGCCATGTCGCCGTCGGGCGGGCATTCGATCTGGACGCCCCGCGCAAAGACGGGAATGCCATCGTCGCCGGCCGTACCCGCCACGGCGTTGCGGACGCGCCGCTGGAGCGACTGGTCGTAAAACGCATCCAGTCCCCGAGCGATCGCCGGCGCCGAACCGAACGCCACGGCCACCGTACCGGAAGAAAGAATGGCGCCGGGAATGGAGCGGATAATCTGGAACGTCCCCGTCGCACCCAAGGCGTCCACATCCTTCGGCGTTCCCAACCCGTCGAACGCATCGAGCACTTTCTTTTTCGTGTAGCCGCGCAACGTGCCCGCCGCCGTCGCTTCCACGAGGAAACCACCCAGCGGACCAGGACAGTCAAGCCGCAGCGTGACGGTCTCTTCGTCCTGCGAACACTCCGCGCCGAGAAGCGACACGCCGGCCAATGCCTGGGCGAGGTATCCGGCGGCGGCAGGCCCCGACAGATGCCCACGCGCAAGCGTTCCCGCCGCCGTTGTGCAGTCCACCAGCACGACGGCGATTTTCGATGCCGGATCCAGTATCTTCACACATTCGTCTTTCATTCCGAACTCCCGTCTTGGACAAACCGAATTTCAAGATCCTGCAAGGCGC
Source organism: uncultured Lentisphaeraceae bacterium (assembly GCA_964613265.1). Classification (GTDB taxonomy): domain Bacteria; phylum Verrucomicrobiota; class Kiritimatiellia; order RFP12; family UBA1067; genus RUG572. The sequence continues at coordinate 21,002 of CAZTHR010000001.1, forward strand.
TCAGCACGTTCGCCGCGTTCCCGTCCTTCAACGCCTGCACGTCGTCGCAGGACGCCGCCGTCACGCGGTCGGGATGGAGGACGTAATCGAGAAAGACGCCGCGCAAGGCGTCAAGCCGCCGCGCCTGGCGTTCCAGCGCCCAGAGGGCGAAGCGCCACTTGGGGAGGAAGCCGAACCGCGCGGGCAACCCCGGATCGAACGCATCGAAACTGTCGCGCCGCACGGAGAACTGCCATTCCAAGGCACGGGTACGGTAGTCGAACCCCGCAAAAAACTGGTCGGCCAGTTCCTCGACGGACACGATGGGATGCCGTGCGGCGAAATCGCGCAGATGACGCGCATACGTCGACAGGTAGAATTGACGAATCGCGCTCAAGTTCGCTTCCGTCAAGGACGTGTCCGGCCAACCGAGCGTCCCGCGCACGGAGCAACAGGCGACGTCCTGCGGCATCAGACGGCCCGCCTTCATGTCGTAGGCGAAACGGTAGATTTCCTTGCCGACGCCGTAGGACGGCGTCCGGGTGGCGGGATCGTACTTCTTCATCGCCATGTTCTGTGCGGCGGCGTCGCCCATCACAAACGCCAGCGCACGGACGACCTGCGGGTCTTCACCCGCATCCGCACCGCCGAATTCGCCGGCAATCTGGAAATAGGTGGCGGGCAAACTCTCCAGCGGCTCGCCTTCGCACCGCGCACGGATCACGTAGTCGAAAACGCGCTTGCGCGCATGGAGGTGGCGACGGAGCAGACGGTAGTCCGGCAACGTGACGCCCAGTGCTTTGAACGCATGGACACGTGCGATGACATAGCCGCCGTAGCCCGAACCGGGATGCGACAGACGTTTTTCGATGAGCGAGGCGACAAGCGGGCGGCGGTTCGTCTTGTAGACGATTTCGCGCGTCTTGCCTTCGCCGATGACGGGCGCGTCCTCCGCCGTCATGTCGCCGTCGTCTGTCCGCAATTCGTAGACGTTCGCGTACTCCACGCGCTCGTCCTTGCTCATCAGACTGCGGATGTTGGCGAGCAGCACCTCGCTGCGGCCGTCGCAACCGGGATGGAACACGGGCCGGCCGTCGACGAACGTCGCGCCCGGCAGAGCCGTACGCCGATCATCGAACGCGGGCGTCGTCCCCTCGCCCATCACGGAATAGATTTCACCCGTGAGGTACATGTAGAGCATTTCGACGAAAACCTTGGACGTGTCGTCCGCCAGTTCGGCTCGCGTGAGGAGCGACTTGTAGAGCGCATCGAGTTCGCCAATCCGCGCCTCGACGTCCGTACGCGAAATGCGGTTCAGGACGATACGCTCCATCAGGATTTCGAGTTCGGGAATCAGGCGTTCCAGCGCAAGGCCGCGCCGGAGACCGAAAAGTTCGACTTCGTGGTGGCCCGCGCATTTCGGCTGGCGGAGGAAGGATGTCCGATGGCCCTCGAACACGCCCGTCAACTCACGCAACGCGGCGCAGAACGCCTCGAAATCCGTCGTCGCCCACGAAGCGAACGCATGAAAATCCGAATAGGACAGGAAATGGACACCCCGTGCGCTGTGGTAGTAGCGCAAGTTCGTGGAGATGCGCTTGCGGCTTGCGGCCAAGGCGGCGGACATCTCACGCGCCGTCCAGGCGAGCGGTTTCACGCGCCATTCCTGGCCAAGCCGCCGGTAATGTTCGAGGGCCTGGACGTTGCGTTCCGTCATCAGCACGTCGCCCAGCTCGAAATGGAGCGTCCGCGTCAACCAGGCATCCAACGCCACGAGACGGGCGCACGGCACGTCGCGCTGGGAGATTTCAAGCGTCCCGTCCACGACGTTCGCGCAAAGGACGCGCTGCATCATCACCTCGCCGCGTCGGGCGGACGGCAAGCGGCACAGATCCCAAAAAAGCCCCTGCAGCAACGGGATCGCGGCCACGGAATGGTTGCCCGTCGTCACCGTCATCACGTGACCGCGCCCGCCGCCATGTTTCAAATCCGACTTGGCGACGAGCAGTACGGATGCGTGTGCGTCGAGATCCGCCCACACGTCCGCCTCGAACACAAACGTGTCCGAGCCGAGATCGTAGCAGACGAACTGCCGCGTCCGCCCCAGCACGCGCGTGACCACGCCGTCCGGCCGGCGTACGGCCTCGCGGCGAATGCGGGCCAGACGCTGTTTGACGGACGACTTCACACGTGCGCTTCCTCTTCTTCGTCGTCCGCGTGGATGTGGAAATGGCCGTGACGAATTTCCTCGCGCGCGATCAAGTCCTCCGCAAACGCACCCACCGCGTCGAGATCCGCTTCGTCCGCCGCCGCCAGCAGATTCTCCAAGGCGCGGAGGACGTAGCGCTCGAACTGCGGCTGGCCGACCGACGCGAGACGGCCGAACGCGCCCAACGCCTGGACAAGACGCTGCACGGCGCCGTAGGCGAGGCGTTCGACGGGTACCAATTTCGCAAGCGCGGCGCGGTCGCGTTCCGTCAACGGCACATAGGGATCGTAGAGGAGCGACGCCAGATCATAGGCGGGCGAGCCGAGACGCATCCCCTGGAAATCGATGAACGCGAACGACCCGTCGGGCCGATACAGCACGTTCGAACTCTGGAAATCGCGGTGCACGAGCACGGGACGCTGGCGGGACAGCGCATCGGCGACGCCTTCCAGTTCAACGCGCACGGCGTCCGGCAGCTTGTCGTAGCCGAAACGCGCTTTCACGCAATACGTCTCGAACAAGTCACGCTCCCATGCGTAGAGGTCGGGGCCGAACGACGGTTCAAGCGCGGCGTCGGCGGCCAATACGGCCTCCGTCCCCCGTTCCTGCAAGGCCTTCAACGCCTGTACGACGGGCGTGTAGAGTTTGACGAGGTTGACGCCGCGCATCGACGCCCGTGTTTCCAGCGAATCGCCGGCCACGTCTTCCAAGACGAGCGCATGTTGGTCCGGCAGATCGGCCAGGACGCGCGGCACGGGGACACCCGCCGTTTCCAGCAACCGTGCATGGGCGGCGTAGCGGGCGTTTTCGGGACGCTTTGCGTCATCGTAGAGAATGGCGATGGCGCGGTCGTCGCCGTGGACGAACCGCCAGAATTCGCGATCGCTCCCACGTGCGCCGAGGTATTCGGCCGCGACGTCCGCCGGTTTCCAACCGAGCGCGTCGGCCAGGGCCACGAGACGCGGCTGGGCGATTTGATCCACGCCCACGAGCGCCGTTCGCTCGAACGCGCCGCCAATGAGTCCGCCCGTCACAACGCACCCCGCGAGATCGGCCGTTTCCAGCAGTTTGACGCCGGGGAAAATGACGTTCGGATTCGCCTCGAACCGGTCGGGATCGAGCGCCGCGTGAATTTCAAGATAGCTCTCCAGCGTACCGGCGTCACCCCAATAGGCCTCGTCCTCCGTCACGCCGACGACAAACCGTCCTTCCATCATGGCCTTTTCGTAGGCGGAGACGATGGTCGAAAAACCTGTCGGCGGCAGATCGTCCATCACGGCGGGCGAAAGCAGGGCGCAGCCGCAGTAGGTGTACGTGCCGTAATCGCCAGGCACGTCGCTCGCCCAGTTGCAGATGCGCCCTTCCGGATCGGCTTCGACCGTGCGCGGTCCCAGGCAATCCGACAGCCAACAGGCCGCGAAGTGTCCGCTCCGCACGAATGCGTCGAGCAGCGGCTGGGCGGACAACCCCTCGGCCACCACGTCGCCGTTCACGAGCCAAAACGCATCCGAACCCAACCACGTGCGCAGCGGATTCAACACGCCGCCCGTGCCCAAAATCTCCGGCTCCTCCGCAATGCGGATCTGCGCCGTGCCCTTGCGGGTCGCAAGGAAGTTCTTGATTTTATCCGCCTGCCAATGGACGTTGACGGCGATTTCCGTCACGCCCCACGCTTCCAGACGGCGCAACGTGCGTTCCAGCGGGGACACGCCCCAAATCGGCAGCAACGGTTTGGGCGCGACAAACGTGAGTGGACGCAAGCGCGTCCCGTAACCGGCGGCGAGGACGACGGCCTTTTTGACGACGGGGACGCTCATGCAGACCTCGAAATTCTGACTTCAGCGCTCTGGATGCCGGGAATGCCGCCGAACTTCCGTACGGCGACAGACACGGACGTCACACGGGGATCGGCGGCCAGACAGACGTCCGCCACCACGTCGGCCGCCCGCTCCAGCAGACGGCAACGCGCCTTCTCCAGCGCATCGCGGATGTTCACGGCGAGCAATGCGTAGTCCACCGTGTCGTCCAACGAATCGGACGCCGCAGCCTCCGCCAGATCCACGGACAACGCGACGTCCACGAGGATGCGCTGGGGACGAATACGTTCGTCAGGCCGATCGCCCAGCACACAAACGACTTCAATGCCGTTGATACGAATCGCGTCCATACGTCACCGCCACTGCATCCGCTGCCGAGGATGGTGCATCCGAGGTTCTTCCAACTGAAGCGCATACCACGGATCGCCCAGCCCCGAATTCGTGAAGTGCGCCACACGGTTGTTCGCCAGCGTGTCGCGGTTCGCCTTGAGTACGGGATTGTCGCTCTTCTCCAACGCGCGGACGAGCGCCTTGAACGCGCCATCCACATCCTTGCGCTGGACGAGAATCCACGAATAGGTCGCCGCCAACAGCGCGTTCTGGTTGTAGCGGAGACGGCGGACGGCCTTTTCGTAGACCTTGGCGATCGCTTCGCTTGGTTCGTCGCGCATGTACATCCGCGCGATCTTCATCGCGGCCATCGTGGGATCGATGAAGAGGGCTTTCGGCATCAGCGCGTCGACCTTCTTGAAATCGGGAATCAGCCAATGGAGCTGGATCTGAATCGTGGCAATCTGCCGGCCGAGCATCGGAATCCACCGCTCAAACGCATGGAGCGCTTCGGAACGATCGAGCGCGTCCTTCACGAACACACGACGTTCCTTGGCCAACTCGGCCTGCGCTTCCTGAATCGAACCCGGCGGACGCATCTGCCATCGCGCAACCTTCGCCTGCATCTGCTTCTGCCCGGCGGCAAGAATGTTCTGTACATCCTGCGTGACGACCGTGACGCGCTTGCGCAGACGTATGCCGATGACGACTTGCCCAGCGACGAACGTCAACACGCCGAAGAACGTGCTCCAGCCGAAACCCGACACACCCGTTAGACCAAGCCCCAGCCCCACGGCCAGGCCGAGCAAAACGGAAACAAGAACTGAATACATGATTCTAACTCCTTAATCCTTCAAATCGGCCACAAGATCTTCGGGGCGCAACGCGGCCAAACTGTCCACCACCCACGTGCAGCCCGCGAAATCCGGCGGCACGAGCGAATTCCCGCGAACGCCGATGACACGCATACCCGCCGCCAAGCCGGCCTTGACACCGCTGGGCGAATCTTCCACAACGACACAGGCGCAGGGATCCACGCCCAATCGGGCGGCCGCTTTTAAATAACCCTCCGGCGAAGGTTTGCCTTGCGTACAACTCTCGCATCCCAGCACGAACCGGACATCGCTCGCACCGCCGCAGACTTCGACCATCTTCGCGACGTCCGCACCCGGTGAACCGGACACGACGGCGCACGGCGCCAACTGCGCCGCCGCATGGAGAAACGCCCAGGCGGCAGGAATCGCCAACGTCGCCGGATCGGAGACAATCCGATCATAGTAGCGGTGCAACGCCCGCGCATCCTCTTCAAGCGTCGTCTGCGGCAATTCGGAGAAACGCCCATGGAACGTCGTGTGGATGTCCCGCCAACTGCGTCCGGAGACGAGCGGCGCCAATTCCGCCACCGTCACCGGACGGCCGTAGTCCGCCAACCAGGCGATCATGGCCTCCACCCACGGACGTTCCGAATCGATCAGCGTGCCGTCGAGATCGAAGAGGAACGCGGCGACCGTCATTCGGCCTTTCCGTGGTGGTACTTCGCGCACGTGCACTTTTTGAACTTCTTGCCGCTCCCGCACGGGCAGGGGTCGTTGCGGCCGATCTTCGGCGCTTCGCGCTGGTAGGGTTTGCCGGGCTGGATTTCACCATCAATGAAACGCCATTCGCCGTCGAGCTTCTTGAAGTAGGCCACCTCGTGATGGTTGCTGTCGCGCCCCTGGCCTTGCGTGGTGGAATAGTGCGCGATGAATTCGACGTAGCCTTCCTCGTCCTTCACGCCGCCGCGATCTGTGGACAAAATGTCCAACCCGCCCCACGTGGCGTTCTGCGACCATTCGCGCGAGGTCTTCTCGTCGAATTCGGCTTGGAGTTCGGGACCGGAAGATTCATAGAGGAACTTCACGTTCCCGACGGCATAGGCCGCATATCGGGCGCGCATCAGTTCGACCGCCGTGGCGGCTTTGCGCACGCCCGACAGAATCGCTCCACAACAATCGTCAAAATTCTTACCTGAACGACAGGGACAAAGTTCATCGTTTTTCATAGTGCGCTATTCTAGCACATCTCTGGGACTCTGACAATCGCCGCCCTTACG
>CAZTHR010000002.1:0-26955 GCA_964613265.1 uncultured Lentisphaeraceae bacterium
TCAACTGCGGATTTTTCCTGCGGAATCGATTTCGCGCTTGCAAATAAAAAAAAATGGGTATAATCGCTTCATCAACTGTTGAAAGCGTTTTTATGAAAGGTGGTAGATCGATGTTCATGCGGAAAACGATGAGTCTGTTCGGCGGGCTGGCGTTCGCCCTTGCGGCGGCGGGCGCGACGCGGACGTACACGTCCGCGCAGACGGTGTCCGACGAGCTGACGGGCAACGACGACGTGGTGGTGGATTGCGGCGCGGGCCAGTTCGTCACGTTCACGGGCGCGAACACGTTCACAGGTGGCGTGACGGTCAAGTCCGGCGGTGTGATTGTCTCGAACGCCACCGCTCTCGGTACGGGGCAGATCAAATGCGCCAGTGGTACGGCCGTCCGCGTGTGCGTGAGTTATCGCGGCACGGCGCAGACGCTCAACGAGGCCGTCATCGACCGCATTGAAGTCGGCAAGGCGGCGGACGGCGCGGACGAACCGTACGTCGCGTTCCAGCTGACGGGTGACGGATTGGCGAACGACGTGGATTTCAGCCAGCAGCCATATCTGTGGTTGAGTGCGCCGGTCGCCAACGCGATTGCCTATCTGAACGGACACTTCGAACCGTATGACAATGTCTACAAGTTCGGCTATTCGGGCGAGGCCGCCTGGTATGTGCGCGGCATCGTTGTGACGAACCTGACGGACGCGGCGGACGGCACGTCCCGTCGCGTGCTGCTGCGCGGCACGGGCACGACTTCGTTTGATTCCGGCGCGTCGTTCACGGGTGGCGTCCTCGTCGAGGGGCCGGCTCGCATCGCGCTCTGGAACGGCAGCGCCCTCGGCACGGGCGTGACGAACCGTCCGAACGACTTTCTCACGTTGCGGAACGGCGCCGGGTTGAACGTCAAAAACAACAGCCTCTCCTTGCCCGACACGCTGGGGCTTCGCTTCGAGGGAACGAACGACCTCCATTCGTGCGGTGCGACCAGAACCGTCTATACGACGGTGAAAGGCCCTGTGTCCGGCTGGGGCGAAATTCGTTTCACCGACCAGGGCGGCGTCTGGTTCACGAGTGCTAGTAACTCGTTCTCAGGCGCGTTGCGCGTAACCAACGGACACCCCACATACGACGTCGAGATTCGTATCGGCGACGGCGCGAACTGCAGTTGGGCGGGAAGCGAGATCATCCAGCACGCCGATCGCCACAATCAGGTGTTTTCGATTAACTGTGATTCGGACTTCACGCTGAACACCGCGCTTTCGGCGACGGGCGGGCGCGTCACCAAGTTTGGACGCGGCACGTTGACGTTCGCGCAGCCGTTTAACCGCCAGCCGTTCGCCGCCGCGCCCGATCGGTCGGTCTTGCGGATTGCCGGCGGCACGGTGAAACTCGACCATCCGTGGAACGTGGTGCGCGAAGGGGCGATCGAGCTGGAGAACGGCGGGACGCTCGATCTGAACGGCACGGCGTCGACGCGCCTCCCGCTGCCGTACGGGAACGGCGCCGTCGTCGGCTTCCCCGACGGGGGCGTGACGTTCACGGGCACGACGTGGACGGACGCATCGTTCAACGGGCGTCTGGCGGGGGACGTGACGGTGGACATCGCGAGCGGAGCGGGCTGGCGGCTCGGTCCCGACACGGACGTCGAGGGGACGCTGAGTGTCGCCGTCGGACGCGTGGAACTTGCGGAGGGCGTGCATATCGCGGGCGACTACGTGTCGAGCGCCACTGCGCGGACGTCCTTCCTCGGACGCGACGACGCGCAAATGACCGGATTGGGGCTGTCGGTCTGGTACAATATTTCGTGGGCGGATCAGATGGACACGATGATGCAGAACGCCATCGACCATACCGCGACCACGTCGCCCAACTTCATCGGCGACATGGCGAAGTTCACGGAGGGATTCAAGAGCGGCACGAACGACAGCGCGGGCGGCAACAAGGGACCGTTGGTCGATACCATCGGCGGCTCAAAGGACAATTTTTTGGCGAAGTTCTACGGATCGTTCATTGCCGAGACGAACGGGACGTATGCGTTCCGCCTCCGCGCCGACGACGCGGCCAAGCTGATCATGGACGGAACGAACGTGGTGGTGAGCGTTGCGGCTGGTTCGGCCTCCACGACGCAGTCGGGGACGGTCGAGCTGACGGCGGGCCACCACCCGCTGACGGTCTGGTTCTGCGAGAGGATCGGTTGGGAAATCATCTGGGTTGAGATGAAGGCGCCGGGCGAGACGGAATGGTCGATTGTGCCGTTGCGCGTGCTGTCCGCCTGGAACGGACGCCATACGGAACTGCAGCGTGTGACGGGCGCGGGGACGCTGGAACTCGGTTCTGCGACGGCCGCGTGGCCGTCGGCGATGGATCTTACGGATTTCTCGGGCAGCCTTTTGGCGAACGCGCATTCGGCCGCGCCGTCAGCCGGGCGGGTCGTGCCGGCGGCCACATCGATTTCCTTCCTCAATCCGAACGGCCTGTTCGGCTCGAACTGGACGATGAAGGGGCAGGCGACGGCGGTGTTCGATGCATCCGGCGCGGTGGTGGACCTTCTGCCGAGCGCGCGCACGAACGCCTACGGGTCGTTGAACACAGCCGCGCCGCTCGACCTGTCCAAACCGTTCACGTTCGCGTTCGACTATTCCATTCACGAACCGTGGGGTGCGCTGGGCGACGGGTTCTGTCTCGTCCTCCACGACGGGACGAAGGGGTATGCGAACGGCACGTTCAACTACACAGAGACGGGAAACCGCGTCAACGAACCGAGCGCCTACGGGATGCAGTTCTACCTGATGCCGAGGGACTCGATTTTCTCCTGGGTCAAGGATTGCAAGGGGCTGGGTGCGCCCGTGACGAACACGGTCTTTACCATGGAAAACATCCTGCGGACGCCTCTGCACGTGGAATGCGCGTGGGACTTGGAGAACCTAGTCGTCCGTCTGGAGATGGGAACGTCCACCTGGGTCTCGACGAATGCGCTTGCGGCGGCCGACCTGGCGGAGAAATTTCCCTCTGGCGCCCATCTGGGCGTATGGGGGCAGTGCGGCGGCTACTACACGGGAATGCGGCTTGACAACATCCGTCTCGACGTGTCGGGCGCCGTGTCCGGCGACATGCCCGTCTGCACGTTCAACGGCGTGTTGGGCGTGACGAACGGCGTGTCGGACGTCCGCGTGGACGCGGGCGTGGCGGCGGAACTGGCGGCGGAACTGGACGTCGTGGGCGTGGGCGGTCTTGCCGTGGTAGACGGATCTTCGGTGGCGTTGACGTCGCCTGTCTGGACGTTCGATCTGGCGAACCCCGCGTCCTGCCTGTCGCTGGCCGGTGCGTTTACGTTCCCGAACGCGGCGGAACGGCCGATCGTCGTCGAACTGCGCGGCGAACCGACACCGCGGACACGGATTCTTGCCGACTTGACGGGCCTCGCCGCCGACGCGGCCGCTGTGCCGGCATTCCGGTTGGGCGAAGGTTATCCCAGCTCCTACCGTCTCGTTTACGAGAACGGTTTTTTGCGCATTTCCAATGCCGTCGGAACACTTTTGATCTTCCGCTGATGTGCAGTCGTCCCATGTGTCGATGCGCGTGGACGTTAAGTTCGGCGGGGAGCTGCTGTATTCGTACTCCGTCCGATGTCCATCCTTTTTCTCACAGTGTCCAGTATTTGGCAAACGGGGTGGGGCGGACACCCCGTCGATTTTTGAGAATGTCCGTTATTATGGCAAACTCGGTCTTGGCGAAGGGCTTGACGTGGAGAAAAAAAAAAATGCTATATTGCCACCAAAATGACCCAACTAGAAAGGTGGCAATATGGCGAACAAGCGGATATGTAGGTGGTGGCCGGCCCGTGCGGCCTGGTGCGCAGCGTTGTGCGGCGCGGCGTTGTGCGTCGTCAGGGCGGACGGCATTCCCGACGCGCCGTATGTGGACACGTGGACGAACAATGCGTCGGGAGCCGTCTCTTGGGAGGGGCACGGTTCATACTGGGCGTCCGGCACGGTTCCCGAAATCACCAACTCGATTCCCTACTCGACCAATCTGACGGTCTTCATCGACCATCAGCCGGAAGCTCCTAGCAATCTGCAGATCATCCAGGGTCCGTGGTCGAAGGAGTCCGGCGGCAATAACATTGCTTGGGCGTTGAACGCGCTTGTCGGCGGGCCGATGACGGCGTTTGAATTCTATTACGCCAGCTACTGTCGACCGTTGTTGATTCGCGATCCCTCGCGCTATCAGGGCGTTTGGCAGATTCGCGACGCCCACCAGTCTGGCGCATCGTCCGTCATGCAGCTTCTGTCTGACGCGACGTGGACGTCCACGGTCAACCGCGTCAATCTTTCCGGCCGCATGGGTTTCCGTGTGCCGTCCGGTACGACGGCCGCGTTGGAGCATCCTTTTGGCGAGGGGGTCTTCGAGGTCAATCGCACGTATGGTGACCGTCCTTTCGTCAGGACGCCGACGGACGGCACGTTGGCGATTCTCAACTCGCCCGGCGGCGAGTCGTATCTGCGCGTCCGCAACGGGTTCGTTTCGCTCCACGGTCGCCTTGGCGGCGATTCTCCCGCCCTCGTCCCTGGCGCGGCTCTGCGTCTCGACGCCTCCGCCGCCGAGACGTTCACGACCGACGTGGCGGACGGTCGGACGTTCGTGACGGACTGGCGCGACGCCGACGGCCGTGCGATTTCCGCCAAGTCCGTGGATTCGCTGGGGCGTCCCTCCCTCGCGACGGATGCCGCGACGGGAAAGCCTGTCATCGATTTCGGCAAGTACGGCGACAATACGCAGTTTGACGACCCGGTTCTCGGCCGGACGGCCTCGCTGAAACTCGATGTCCGGCTTGATGGCGTTCGCGAGCTTTTCGTCGTCTTCCGCGACAAGGAGGGTGGTACGACCCATCCGCAGTTCGTCGGCTGCTCGCTGAGAGAGGCCGATCGCATGTTCCTGCGCACGGGCAACGGTGAACTCTTCAACAACGAACATGTCTGCCAGATGCCGCTCCGTGCAGGTGAGATCCGCGTGAACGACCGTGCCGAACCGGCCAATGCGCCGGACGACTACACGCGCCGTCTGACCGTCGTTTCCGCCGGATTGAACACGAACTTCACACATGCCGTCGCGCCCGTCCAGTGGATCGCCGGCGCGGAGGAAACCGCACGTAACGGTGGCATCCAAATTGCCGAGCTCGTCCTTTACACGAACACGCTCACGACAGCCCAACGGCGGCAGAACAACGCGGCGCTGATGCGCAAATGGCTTCCAGCGGCGGAGGCGGTACCGTGGGACTACGGCGCCGTGTGGTTCGACCAGAAAGACCCCGTGCTGGACGTGGCGGCGGGAACGGTGGCCGTGCGCGAACTGATGCTCGCCGACGGCACGCGGAAAATCGTGAAGACGGGCGCTGGTACGCTCGTGCTTAAGCGCATGACGCCCAACCGGTCCGACGTGCGCATTGAAGTCCGGGCGGGCAACGTGTGTTTCGTGGACGACGTGGAGAAGGCCGCCGACCCGCGTCCGGCCGCCGATCCGTTCTGCTGGTTCGACGCGACGGCGAAAGCGTCGTTCGTGATGGATGCGGCGGGAACGGGCATCGCCCAGTGGCGCGACCGGCGCGACGGTACGAACCACTACGGACAGGTGCTCGCGCTGGCGCGGCCGAACGTGGAGAGTCCGCTGACGAATTCGGCCAAGACGCATCTCGCCTATCCGACGTTCGACGCGACGGTGGCGGACGGGCGGGGCATGGTCGATCTGGGCGCGTTTTTGTCGAACACCAAAAACGTTTCGGATACAGGTGACACGTCAAGCCTCCGCCTCTACAAGGACGGCGTGATACAGGGCGTCGGCAACACGGACATGCGCGAAGGATATCTTGTCTACTACAAGAAGGTCGACGACGCGCAGTTCATCGGTTCGGACAACTACATGGTCTTCCAGCTGACGGGCGACACGGGCTCGAAAGGCCTCATCGTCAAGGAACTCTACTGCCATACGCGGACGATCGGCGGATACTGGCGGTATGACGGAAAGGTCGTTGACCCGTGCGCCTGTCCGAACACCGCGCAGGAAGTCCACATTCTTTCGTTCCGTCTCGCCCACAAGCTCGGCATCAATGCGTTTGCATCGGATCGCGGCAGTGCGCAGTGGCAGCTGGGCGGACTCAAGCTCGGCGAGGTGCTCTACTACGACCGTCTGCTGACCGATCAGGAGCGGCGCGACACGGAAGCCTATCTCTTCCGCAAGTGGAAGGGGACGCCGCCTCCGCAGGACGAACACGCACCCTGCGCCGCGTCGCTTTGGCTGGCGCCGCAGACGGACGATCCGGCGCTGGACAGCGTGGCGTCCGAGACACGCTATGCGGGTGTCGAGGGCGTGCTGGACGGCGTCCTCTCCTACACGGGCGCGGGGACGACCGTCTTCACGAACGCGGCCACGTCGCGCGTACGGGCGATTGAGATGCGTGGCGGCGGTTCGCTCGATGTGACGATGGACTTTGACATTTGCTCCAACGCCTGGTTCCATCTAGACGCCACCCGCGCCGACACGGTGGACTATTTCGCCGCGAACTCGAATGCCGTCGACGTCTGGCGCGACGTCCGCGCCGCCGATGTCTCCGCGTCGGCGATCCTCAAGGGGCGCAGGGCGCGTCCGTTCCGCTGCGAGACGGACGTCAATGGAACAGACCGGCGGATGCCGGTGATCGACTTCGGAGACTGGTACAACGGCAACGGACCGACGAACGCCGCCGCCTCCATGGAGTGGAGCGCGCGGACGGCGCTGCGGGAGTTCTACATTGTCCAGCGCGACAAGGGACTGCACCGGCCGGATGCGGAGGGCGGCGCGGAAATCAAGGGCTATCCGTGCCTGTTCGGACAGCTTAAGCAAAACACGAAGGACGACGGCGACTACTACAAGGCGGATTCGGACCAGATTGCGTTCTACCGCAATACCAAGAGCCTTCTTACGGAATGGGCGACGCCGCGTGTGTATCACGGTTACATCGGCGTGAACGGCGAGACGAAGTACGGGGAGTTCGTGCCGGCTACGAACACGTTCTACGTCTACAGTTTCCAGCCGACGGGCGCCGTCCACCATGTACAGACGTTTGCGCGGCGCGACAGCTATCAGGTCGGCGGGCAGCAGATTGGCGAGATGGTCTGCTTTGCGCAGACGAACACGGTGGAACGGCGGACGGAGATCGAGAACTATCTGATGCGCAAGTGGTTCGGCCCGACGGCGGGCGCGGCCGCGACGTGGCGGATGGACGCCGTGACGTTCCACGACGCGGCGGAACTGACGGTGCGTGTGCCGGCGTGGCAGAAACTCGCCGTCGGGTCGTTCGCATTCGTCTTCGACGGCACGTCCGTCGGACATTTCACCGTGGACGGTACGTTCGTGCTGCCAGAGACGGGGACGTGGACGGTCGATCTTGCCGCCGATCGCGAACGGGTGGCGTACGGCGTCTATCCGCTCCTGACGGCGACGAACGCGGAAGGGCTGAACAACCTTGACAACTGGACGAAGACGTTCACGCGGAGCGGCACAGCGAACGTCGCGGCCCGTCTGCGGAAGACGGCGACTGGCGTGTCGCTCGTCGTCTCGCCCGCCGGTACGCTGCTGATTCTTCGATAGGCCGTATGGGCAAGCCTCCGTGCGGAACTAAATGCGTTGAATTGGATGCATTTAGTTCCGCAAACGACAGGGAAAATTATTTTCGCATTCACGGAAATTACGGCTTGCCGACGGGGACGGGTTTTGATATACTACTCCCCGTTTTCAGATGGCGAGAGTAGCTCAATTGGTAGAGCATCAGATTGTGGATCTGAGGGTTGCGGGATCGTGCCCCGTCTCTTGCCCCAAATTCTCCGTCCGGGGCTTAGCCGGGCGGTTTTTCCTTTCAAAGGAGTCGTGGCATGACGGACAAGGCGCTGCTTGAACAGTATCTGCGCAGGATTCTCAACTCGAACGTCTACGATGTGGCGATTGAAAGTCCGTTGGAGGAGGCGGTCGCGTTGTCCGCCAAACGGGGGAACACGTTTCTGCTCAAGCGCGAAGATCTGCAGTGTGTGCATTCGTTCAAACTGCGCGGCGCCTACAACAAGATGTCGCGTCTGTCCGTCGACGCGCTCCAGAAGGGCGTTTTGGCGGCGTCGGCGGGCAATCATGCGCAGGGTGTGGCGCTGAGCGCGCGCAAGCTTGGTTGCAAGGCCACCATCGTCATGCCAGTGACGACGCCGGAAATCAAGATTGCGTCCGTCAAGAGCCTTGGCGCGTCCATCGTTCTCGCGGGCGATTCCTATTCCGACGCGGCGGCGGAGGCGGCGCGTCTCGTGAAGGAACAGGCGTTTACGTTCATTCCGCCGTACGATGATCCGGATGTCATTGCCGGGCAGGGGACGGTGGCGATGGAGATTCTGCGCCAGCGGCCGGGGAAACTGGACGCCGTCTTCGTCCCCGTCGGCGGCGGCGGATTTGCGGCCGGTGTGGCCGTCTACATCAAGGCCGTTCGTCCGTCTGTCAAAGTCTACGGTGTCGAACCGGTCGATTCGGATTGCATGGATCGCTCGATCAAGGCGGGCCGGCGCGTTGAACTTTCCGAAGTTGGGCTTTTTGCCGACGGCGTGGCTGTGAAGAAGCCGGGCAAGATCACGTACGACCTTTGTCGACGCTTTTTGGACGGCATCGTCCGTGTGACGACGGACGAAACGTGTGCGGCGATCAAGGACATTTTCGAGGCGACACGTGCCATTTGCGAACCGGCCGGCGCGCTGGCGCTCGCGGCCGCCAAACAGCACGCCGCGAAGAAGGGGGCGCAGGGCGAAACGTACGCCTGCATCATCTCCGGCGCGAACATGAACTTCGACCGCATACGTTTTGTCTGCGAACAGACGGAGATCGGTGAACGGCGCGAGGCCATCTTGGAGTGCCGTATCCCCGAAGAACGTGGCGCGTTCAAGGCGTTCATCCGCCATCTCGGCAAACGCAACGTGACGGAATTCAACTACCGCTATTTCGATCCCGACAAGGCCTACGTGTTCGTAGGGTTGTCCGTGGCCGATCGCTCGGAGACGCGGCAGATCATTCAGCAGTTGGCGAATGCGCGGATTGGAACGATTGACTTGTCCGAGGACGCGCTCGCCAAGGAGCACATTCGCCACATGGTGGGCGGCCACACGCGCGGCATCCACGACGAAGTGGTCTACACATTCGAGTTCCCGGAGCGGCCGGGCGCGTTGGCGGACTTTTTGGAGGCCATCTCGAATTCCTGGAACATTACCCTCTTCCACTACCGCAACCACGGCGCCGACCATGGAAAGGTTCTTGTCGGACTTCAGGTGCCGAAGAAGGAACGGGCGGCATTCACGCGAACGCTGCGTGCGCTCGGCTACGTGTTCAAGGAGGTTTCGTCCAACCCGGCGTATCGCCTTTTCCTTGGCAACCGCGACTAATCGCCGCGATATTTGCCGCGACAGTTGCTACAGAAGAAATCCGGGCCCGCCCAGGTCGTTTCCTCCTCGTGGCCGCATTTCTTGCAGACGCGCAGGGTGCGTTCGCGGACGAGGCGTACTTCCTCGGCGTGGTCGTCTAGATAGAGCGGCGGGAAATCGTTGACCCGCGTTTTGGAGAAAAGGGTCTGGTTGAACGGGACGGGTTTACCGTCCGGGTTGTGGAAGCCGACGACTTGGATGCGCTTGCCGAAGAGGCGGGCGCGGCGAATCGCAGGGAGATAGGCGATGTCGTCGCTCAGCAGGATTGCCACATCGTAGGCCGACGGCTGCGCGGCGTAGAACAGAAGGGAGGCGGCAAGGGACATCTTGATCCAGTTTTCGTCGTCGCCACCGTCGAGTTCGTGGATTTCCGTTTCATAGCCACAGTTCTTTTCGAGGAAGTCGTAGAACGAATACTGCTTGGCCGCACTGAAGCCGGCACGGGACGGCGGAAGCGTCCCGAAGTAGAGCGTCCGCACAAGAGACACATCCTCGTCCAGACGGTCTGCGACATCTTCGCAGAAAATCTTCGGGAGTTTCTGGTAGTCGATTTCAAACCCGTTCGTTTCGTTCAAACGTGCGAACAAGGCGGTTCGGCCACGATAAAGCCACCCGCCGTCGATAAACACCATCGCCTTGACTGACATCTGTCATCCCTCGGTTTACGATACGCTATATGTGATGATCTATTTGCTTTCCGGCAGATTGATACGCCAGGGAATTGAATCGTCGTCGCCTTTCCCAACGTCGAGAATTTCCGTTTTCGGCGCCGCGGTCGTGCGGGTCGATGCGGCGGCCGCCGCCTTGGGCGGTTGCGCCGGCGCAGACGGGGCCGGGACGTCTTTCCGCTTGGCAGTGCGCGTTTTCTTGAGCAGAGCCTCCAACTCAGGATCGTCCGCCTCGGCGTCCTTGAAGTAGTCGATCGCGCCGTTCGTCCCCGCAGCGGATTTCGAAGCCGGCGGCAACGGGGCGGCTTTGGCCGGCGGCGGGGGCGGAACGTCTGTTTGCAGCGGCGCAACGGCAGGTTTCGGCGGGGGCGGCGGCGGGAGAGCCGCTTGGGCGGCGGCCGCCGCGTTCAACGCATCCTGCCGTGCATAATATTCGGGATAGAGACGGCGACGCTGCTGTTCAAGGATGGCCTTGCTCCGATCCTCTTTTAGTTTCTGGCGTTCGGCCTTGATGCGTTCGCGTTCCGCTTGAAGCGCATCCTGCTGGCGGCGGAGTTCTTCTTTGAGGCGAATGGCCTCAAGGGATTCCGACAACGCGGTGGGCGACGGCGCGGCCACGACCGGAGCGGCGGGCTGGGCAGCCTGTTTGGAAAGCGCCGTGGCCAACGACTCGATTTTCTCCAAAAGCGGTTTCAAGACTTTCGCGTCCGAAGATTCCGCCTGCGCCGGGGTAGCGGGCTGGGGTACGGGCGGCTGGACGACGACCGGCGGCTGTTGGACTGGCGCGGGGCGTTCACGCAACGCGATGTCCAGCAGACGGTCGTTCAGCGACTGGTTGCGGTTGATGACGGCCACGACCACGAGCGTGAACGTTACGACGACAACCACGAGGAGGACGACGAAGAAAACCGAGAGACCAAGCATTCGTTTGCGGGCCTTGGCCTGTTCGGCGTTGAGATATTCCTGGAACGCTTTCAGGACGGGAAAGTCGTTGGCGCTCGCGCCGGATTGGTCGAAGAGGCTGACGGCCGACGGCTGCGGCGGAACCTGCTGCGGATCTTGTGTTGTCTCGGTCATATCTTCCTTTCTAAAACATCGAACATTTTAGCATGGTAAGCCCTCTTTTGCAACCCCCGCTTGTGGTATACTATGTGCCGTTTTTCAACGCGGCCGCTGGTTCGGCCATCGGAGACACGACACATGAATTCGACACTTGAAAAAATCGCGGCCCACCCGGAGGTCTACTCCTGTCTGGTCGATTCCCTGGGCGAATGCAAGATCCTTTCGCCCATCCGCCACCACGATTTCATCCAGGAAGGCGAGCGCGTCCTTCTCACCGAACACGTCCCGCTGCGCGACTGGTTGCAGAAGAAGCTCGGCCATGAACCGACGTTCGAGCGCGCCGGTCCGCACGAAAAGATTTTCCACGACCCCAGCTGGACGCGCGTGGGCATCTTGACAGCGGGCGGCATCTGCCCCGGTCTCAACAACGTCATCAAGGGCCTCGTCGAAATCCTTTCCTTTGACTACGGCATCAAGACGATCTACGGTATCCGCTTCGGTTACGCGGGGCTGAGTCCGCGTTTCGGTTATCCGCCGATCATGCTGAATCCGGACGTGGTGGACACGATTCACGAGGTCGGCGGCACGATTCTGGGTTCTTCGCGCGGGCAGCAGCCGACGGAGGAGATGGTGGACACGCTCGTGCGGATGAACATCAACGTCTTGTTCTGCATCGGCGGCGACGGTTCGCTGCGGTGCGCGCGCGACATTGCGGAGGAATGCCGGCGGCGCAAGTTGTCGATTTCCGTCATCGGCGTTCCCAAGACCATCGACAACGATCTCCAGTTCGTGGGGCCGAGTTTCGGTTTCGAGACGGCCGTGGCGGAGGCGACGGGCGTGATTCGGAGCGCCCACGTCGAAGCGCGTGGCACGTTCAACGGTATTGGTCTTGTCAAGCTGATGGGGCGCGATTCCGGCTTCATCGCCGCCAGCGCCACCGTGTCGAACCCCGTGGTGAACTTCTGTCTCATTCCCGAAGTCGATTTCGAGATGGACGGCCCGCACGGCTTGCTGGCCGCTCTTGAACGTCGTTTCGCGAGCGGCAAGACGCATACCGTCGTCGTTGTGGCCGAGGGCGCGGGGCAGAAGCTCGTCGAAGGTGTCGAGGAACGGGACGCGAGTGGCAACATTCTCAAGAAGGACATCGGCGAGTTCATCAAGCGCCGCATCACGCGTCATTTCAAGGACAAAGGCATCGTCTCCAGCGTCAAGTATTTCGACCCCAGTTATATGATTCGCAGCGTGCCCGCGCGTGGGACGGACGCCATTCGCTGCTACATGCTCGCCCGTAACGCCGTCCACGCCGCGATGGCGGGACGCACGAACTGCGTCGTCGGCAGCGTGGGCGAATGGTATACGGTTGTGCCGATCAAGTTGGCGACGATCGAACGTCAGAAGGTGCTCGTACACAGCGACCTCTGGCGCAGCGTGATTGATGCGACAGGGCAGGAATTCTACTTTTCGACGGATGGCGAAACGCCGCGCGGCGACATGATGGCGCCGTGACGCGGAGGATTCGTATGACCGACGACTATGAACTGATCGATGCCGGCGACGGACGCAAGTACGAGCGTTTCGGCAACATCTCGCTCGTCCGGCCCTGTTCCCAGGCGCTTTGGCGGCCGCACGATCCTGCGTCCTGGCGTCAGGCGACGGCGAGTTTCGACCGCGAGGAAGGCAACCACTGGCATGGCCGTCAGGCTCTGCCCGCGTCGTGGACGATTCGCACGGCGGGGATCGCGTTCAAACTGCTGGGGACGGATTTTGGCCATCTCGGCATCTTCCCCGAACAACGCGCACAATGGAACTGGATTCGCGAAACCGTCCGTGTCGCCCAGTCTGCCCGTACGGCGGACGCGCCGCGCGTTTCGGTGCTCAACCTGTTCGCTTACTCGGGTGGCAGCACGATCGCCGCCGCGCAGGGCGGCGCGGAGGTCTGCCATCTGGACGCCTCGAAGGGCATGGTGCAGTGGGCGCGGGAAAACGCCGCGTTGAACGGTCTGGCCGACCATCCCATCCGCTGGATTGTGGACGACGCGCACAAATTCATGCGTCGTGAAGCACGGCGCGGGCGGCGGTATGATGCGGTGATTTTCGATCCTCCCACATTCGGGCGCGGCGCGAACGGCGAGATGTACAAGATTGAACGCGACTTGCAGGAGACGCTTGCGCTCGTGCGCGACGTTCTCTCCGAGCGTCCGCTGTTCGTTCTCTTCTCCTCGCATACGCCCGGCCTTTCCTGCTGCGTGGCCGAGAACATTGTGTCTCAGGCGTTCGGCGTCTCCCGCGTGGAAAGCGGCGAAATGCTACTTGAACCGGCGCCGGGGCGGGATACGTCGCCGTGTCCGTCCGGCATTTATTGCCGGGGGATTTTTTGATATAATCCTTGATCTATGAGACGGTTTCTTTCATCTCCGCGCGGGGGGCTGTTCCTCGCGACGGTCGTGCTTTTGTTGTTCGGGTTCGCCGGCATGTTCCAGCGGATCATGCAACTCTTTGCCGCGCCGGACGAGGATTTGTCGTATGGGTGGTTCGTGCCCGTCTTTTCGCTTTTTGTGCTGTGGACGCGGCGGCGTGAGTTGGTGGCGGCCGCGACGGCGGGTGCGCCCTCGTGGGGCGGTTTGGCGGCGTGTCTGCCGTGTCTCGTTCTCGCGGTTCTGGGAACGCGCGGCCTGCAGGTCCGCTTCGAGCAGCTTGGGTTCATCGGCCTTTGCATCACCGTGCCGTGGGCGTTCTTCGGACGTGCCGTGGCGAAGATCTGCGTCTTCCCCGCGCTCTACCTGCTCTTCACGATTCCGCTCGCGACCTTCCTCGACGTGGTGACGATCCATTTGCGTCTCCTTGCCTGTTCAACGGCGCTTGCGGTGCTGAACGGTATCGGCGTGGAAGTCGTGCAGCAGGGGACGGCGATCCTCTCTCAGGGGGCGCATCCGTTTTCAATCGACGTGGCGGAGCCGTGTTCGGGGCTGCGTTCGCTTTTTGCGCTCATGGCGTTGACGGCGGCCTACGCCTGGTTCACGCAATCGGGCTTTCTGCGTCGTGCGTTGCTCTTCGCCTGTTCGATTCCGCTGGCCGTCTTGGGGAACGTCATGCGCATTGTGACAATCTGCCTCGTGGCGGCGGGGGCGGATCCCGATTTCGCAACGGGGTTCTACCACGACTATTCGGGCTACATCGTCTTTCTCGTCGCCATCCTCTGCATGGTGGGCTGTGGCGAGTTGATCGGGCGAATGCCCGTACGGGCGCACCGGACGGACGCGCCGGACGTATCTCCGGTTCGTCCATCGACAGGTCGTCGCGGAATCGTCGTGCCTCTTGCGGCGTCTCTGGTGTTGGGTTCGCTGGCGCTCTTTCAGGCCACGACGCCCAAATCCACCCTCGCCGAAGCGCCGGCCATTTCGCTGCCGCGCAACGTGCCGGGGCATGTGGACGACGGTTTGCGTTTCTGCCACAACGAGACGTGTCTCCAGTGCGTGACCCTCGCCGAGTTGAACGGCGCGACGGCGTGTCCGACGTGCGGCGGTGACCTTTTCCACGTGTCGCTGGGCGAGAAGACGTTGCTGCCGGCGGATACAAAGCTCGAAAAGCGCACGTATCGGAATGCGCACGGCCAGCATTTCCTCGTCAGCGTCGTCATCGGCGGCGCGAGCAAGAGTTCCATCCACCGCCCCGAACTCTGTTTGCCGACTCAGGGTTTCCTCATGGCCGACCCCGCGAACTTCGCGGTGGACGGCATTCCGTTCCACGCCATTCATCTGGCGAACAAGCAGATGCCGACGTCCATGCTGGCCTATACGTTCTTCAACCAGGCGGGGATGCGGACGGCTTCGCACACGCGGCGCATTTTGCAGGACGTTCTGGACCGATCGTTCCTGAACCGCATCGACCGCTGGGTGATGGTGTCTGTCCAGGCCTCCTCCGCAGCGGGGTTTTCGCTCGATCGGGCGGCGGATCGACAGGCGCTTGAGGCGTTCCTCTCGCAGATGATGAAAGGGTTGCGGTGAGCGCGTTCATCGGAAATCTGTGCGCGTTCCTGGTGAAGACCGCGCCGTACTGGGGGCTGTTCCTCACGGCATTCATCGCCGCGCTCGTCCTGACGCCGCTCTGTCGCAATCTGGCGCGGAAACTGGGCATGGTCGACCAGCCGTCGGCGCGGCGGATCAACCGAACGCCGATTCCCCGTGCGGGCGGGCTGGCCATCTATCTGGCTGTCTCGTTGGCCCTCCTGCTGGGTGCCGTGTTCTTCGCGGACGTCCTGCGCGATGCGGACGTGCTGGTTCCGCGTACGCTCTTTCGTCTGACGATCCTTTCCGGCGTCCTCTGCACGGTGGGGTTGCTGGATGACAAGTTCTCCTTGCCGCCGGTCGTGAAACTGTTGGGGCAGGTGGCCGTGGCGCTCGGCGCGTTTTTCTGGGCGGGTGTCGGTTTCCATCGGATGTTCCCGTCGCTCCCCCTCGCGTTGGACTGCGCGTTCACGACGTTCTGGATTGTCGGCGCGGTCAATGCGTTCAACCTCATCGACGGTCTGGACGGTTTGGCGGCGGGGCTTGCCTGTATCGCCGCGTTCGGCATGGCCGGGGCGCTCTTTTTCGCAGGGGATGCGTCGAGCGCGTTTGCGTTCTTCGCGCTCGTCGGCGCTTGTCTGGGCTTTCTGCGCTACAACTTCAATCCGGCCTCCGTCTTCCTGGGTGACACGGGATCGATGTATCTGGGATTCAGTCTCGCGACGCTGCCGTTGCTCGCGAACGCGACGCATTCGTTGCTCGTCGGCGTTGGCGTGCCGATTCTCGCGATGGGCGTACCAATCTGCGACACGGCGCTGGCGATTCTTCGTCGCAGCATTCGGGCGTTTCTCCAGCGCGGCAATGTGGCGAACGCGCCGGGGCGTTCGCACGTCATGCAGGCGGATACGGATCATCTGCACCACCGCATCCTCCGCAAGTTCCTGTCGCAGAAGAAAGCGGCGTTCGGCCTCTACGGATTGGCGGTTCTGCTCGTCGGCATCGGCGTGGGCGGCGTGGCGTTGCACGGCCGCGCGGCGGCGCTCTACATCGTCGGTTTCATGGTGGCGGTCGTCATCGTCTTCCGCGACATGAAACGCATTGAACTCTGGGACGCCTGCCGTTTGCTGAACGCCGTCGCGCACGACCGTACGCTGGAGACGCGGCGGCGCATCCACGTACTCAAAGTTCCGTTCTTCCTGATGTTCGATGTGATCGTTCTTGTCGTCTGCTGGTTGCTGACCGTGTTCTGCCTGTCCATGCCGATCACATCCTCGGATCTTCACCGTTGGCTGCCGTTGCGCGTGATTCCGATTTTCCTCTGCCTTGTGGCGTTCCGCGTGTACGTGACCGTGTGGGGCCGCGCCGTGATTGCGGACTTCATGCGTCTCGCGGCGGCCATCGTCGTCGGCACGGCCGTTTCGGCGGCGGTCGTCGTGACGTTGCAGTTCCCCCACACCCACATGTTCGTCTTTTCCGCGCTCTACGGGGCGTTCACGTTCATCGGGTTCATCTCCGTGCGGACGTTGCGGCCGCTGCTGCGCGATTTGTTCTATTCAATCGACTGCGGCCGTCTGGTCGATTCGCCCGACACGAGCCGCATCGTCGTCTACGGCACGGGATTACGCTACCAGGGATTCCGCCGCGAACTCGTGCGCACGGCCTCCGCGAATCGCCGCGTGATCGTGGGGCTGTTGGATGACGACATTCTTTTGCGCGGACAGTACATCGGCAACATTCGCATCTGGGGCACGCTCGAACAGGCGCCCGCGATTTTGGCGAAACTGAAAGCCGACGCCGTGGTGATCGCCTGTCAGATGACGCCCGCCCGCCGTGCGGTGGCGAAGGCGATTTTCGCAACGTGCGGCGTCCCCGTGACCGTGTGGCGCTGCGAGGAGACAGAACTATGAACCAGTCCCCCCATCCCGGTTCCTACCTGCTGCGTTGGAAAGGCGACGCGCTTGACGTGACGCTGACGCTCGACACGCCGTGCGCAGGCCGTGCGGCGTTTCGTACGAACCTCGGCGCGGCATCCGTCCGCCGACGGGAAATCATCGACCAGACCGAACAGGGCGTGACGCCGCTTGCCCGCGCCTGGCACGATGTGCCGATGCGCGAAACGGCGCCGGGCACGTTCACGTGCCGTCTCCCGTTGGACGAAGTGGGCGTCTTCTCCGGCAAATGCTGTTTCTTCCCGGCGGACGCCGAATCACCCGTCTGGCCCGATGGCCCGAACGTCCACATCAAGGTCGAGCCGGCGCAGACGCGCCGCGCGAACGCGATCTACACGGTTTTTCCCCGCCAGTTCGGTGGCGCGAAATACGTGAACCCGGTCGCGGAACCGGGTGTCGCGGGGGCGCAGACGTTCCTTGACGCGAAGGGCTATACCGTCATTCCGCCCTCCGGCACGTTGCGCGACGTGAAGCGCTCGCTCGGTCACATTCTGGACGACATGAAGTTCCGCATCGTTCAGCTGTTGCCCATCTTTCCCACGCCGACCGTTTTCGCGCGGATGGGACGTTACGGTTCTCCCTTCGCGGCGACGGACTTCCTTTCCGTCGATCCGGCCCTCGCCGAATTCGACCGCGCGGCCACACCGCTCGACCAGTTCCGTGAATTGGCGGACGCGATCCATGCGAAGGGCGCGTCGCTCTATCTCGATCTCCCCGCCAATCACACGGGGTGGGCCGCGACACTTCAACTCCACCATCCGAATTGGTATCACCGTGAACCGAACGGTGCGTTCGTCTCGCCCGGCGCCTGGGGCGTCACCTGGGCGGATCTCGTCGAACTCGACTACGCGCGTCCCGAACTCCGCGCCTATATGGCCGATGTCTTCCTCTTTTGGTGCCGTCACGGCGTCGATGGTTTCCGTTGCGACGCGGGCTACATGATTCCCGTTGACACGTGGACGTACATCGTGGCACGTGTCCGCGAAGAGTATCCCGACACCGTGTTCATGCTTGAAGGCCTCGGCGGACCGCTCGACGTGACGGATCGTCTGTTGCGCGAGTCCGGCCTCGACTGGGCCTATTCCGAGATTTTCCAAACCTACGACCGTGCCGCGTTCGAGCGCGATTTCCCATCCGCCATCGCCCGCGCCGAAACGTATGGCGCACTCGTCCATTTCGCGGAGACGCACGACAACGACCGGCTTGCGAAGGGCGGCCGCGTCTACGCCCGGCTGCGCGTCCAGCTGGCCGCGCTGTTGAGCCACCAGGGCGCCTGGGGCATCGCCAACGGCGTGGAGTGGTTCGCGACGGAGAAAATCGATGTCCACGGCGCGAGCGCCCTGAACTGGGGCGCGGCTGACAACATGGTCGCCCTCATCGCCCGTCTCAATACGCTGTTGGCCGAACACCCGTCGTTCGGGCCGGGCGGCGCGTTGCGTCTCGTCACACGCGGGGGTGGCAACACGCTTGCCGTGTTCCGCGCCGGGATGCGTCCCGTGCTCGTGCTGGCGAATCTCGACTGTGGCCATCCGACGACGATTTACTGGGACGTCGCGGCATTCGACGCTACGCGGACGCGCGACCTCGTGACGGGCAAATCGCTTGAAATCGATCCCCGCGCAGGCGTCTACCTCGATCCGGGCGAAGTCCTCTGCCTCGAACCGCGCGATTTGCCACCCACTCCGCCATCGGCGGATGCCACTCCGGCGCGGGTGCCAGACAAGCCCGTTGTTACATGGACGTGGCCGGAAGACGCACGGCGGCAGGTTTGCGTGCCGGCCGGTTGCGCACTTCGCGTCGTCGCACCGCACGACTTCCGCGTGGAGGTGACGGACGGGACGCGGACGCTGGCCGTGGCGTGCGCACAGGGCCGGCAGACGTTCCTTGACTTGCCGCCTTACGCGGGCGACGGAACGCGCGCGGAATCTCGTACGATCGACGTGGCCGCGTTTACGCCCGACGGCGTCGTGCGCACGTCGTCGCACGTTTTAATAACGCCCCCGGCCGCCGTGAGCCGCGTGAAACTCGTCTGGTCGGGCGCGGAGATTCGAGCCGATCGGACGCTTGAAACGGTCTTGTCCGACGGTACGGGTTCGATGAGCCGCGTCAAACTCGCCTGGGGCGAAATTCGCAGTCAGTACGACGCGCTCTTCGCGGCCAATGTGAATCCCGACGTGCCGGGAGATCGCTTGGTGTTGTGGACGCGCTGCCGGTGTTGGTTGCAGCACGAGGGCTTTTCGCGTGAAATCAACGCGGACTGCATTGATGCCTTCCACGCCGATCCGGCAGGTCGCACGGCCGTCTGGTTCTTTACTGTGCCGTGCGGCATGGGGCGTTCCGTCCGTTTCTCCTTTACGCTCGCCTTGGCGCGGCGTGGGACGCGCGCGGCGCGTCTGCGGATTCTGCGTCTGCCGGGCGACGCCGTCGCGGCGCCCGTGCGAATCGTCTTCCGGCCCGACATGGAAGCCCGTAGTTTTCACGCGACGACGAAGGCCTATCAAGGTCCTGAAGCGACGTGGGAGGAACGTATCCGTGACGCGGCGGGGTTCACCGTTATCGGCGGGACGTTCCATCCGGAAGGGGAATGGACGTACAACGTCGCGCATCCCGAAGAGGCCGAACGCGGACAGGAACCGGCGGGCGATCTCTTTTCGCCGGGCTGGGTGTCGTGCGATTTCACGGCCGGCGCGTCGGCGGATCTGATTTGTTTCGCCAAGGCGACGGAATGCGGCGAAAGCTCCTTCCCCGAACCCGCGTCTCTGCCCGCCGCCGAGTCCGTACCCGTCGCGTTGCGGCAGGCGCTCGATCTGTTCGTCGTGAAACGCGACGATGTGAAGACCGTCATTGCGGGCTATCCGTGGTTTCTCGACTGGGGGCGCGACACGTTCATCTTTTTGCGCGGCGCGATCGCGGCCGACCGTGTGCGGGAAGCGTTGGACATCGTGATGGCGTTCGCGCGTTTCGAAGACCGGGGAACGTTGCCGAACATCATCTACGGCAACACGGCCGGCAACCGCGACACGGCGGATGCACCGCTCTTCTTCATCCTCGCCGTGCGCGATCTCGTGGCAAAGCAGGGGCGTGCCCTGTTGACGACGGATTGCGGCGGGCGGACGCTGGCGCAGGTGCTGGAATCGATTGCCGAAAACTACGTGGCGGGGACGTCGAACGGCATTCACGTGGACGCGGCGTCCGGACTGGTTTGGTCGCCGTCGCATTTCACGTGGATGGACACGAACTATCCGGCCTGTACGCCGCGCCACGGTTATCCCGTCGACATTCAGGCGTTGTGGATCGCGAGCCTCCGTTTTCTCGGCGGCGCGAAGTGGACGGCGCTGGCGGACAAAGCCTTGGAATCGCTGATGCGGTATTTCACGCGGCATGACGGCGTGGACGGTCTGTACGATTGTCTCGATGCGCCACAAGGCGAACCGGCGGCCGCCGCGCGGCCGGATCGCGGAATCCGCCCCAACCAGCTTTTTGTCCTGTCGTATGACCTTGTATCAAGCGACGGCCCTGTGGCGCGAAGTGTGTTGGCGGCCTGTGAACGCTTGCTTGTGCCGGGCGGCATTCGTTCGCTGGCGGCGGGTGATGCACGTTACAAAGGCTGTTACGCAGGGGACGAGGACACGTGCCGCAAGCCCGCCTATCACAATGGCACGGTGTGGGCGTGGCCTTATCCGATGTTCGTGGAGGCATGGGCGAAGAGCGGTCTTGTCGCCCAGGAGACGGCGTTGTCGCTGCTGGCGTCCGTGGTCGAAAACATCAACGCGAGTTGCGTGTGCCATGTGTCTGAAATCGCCGACGGCGACGCGCCCCATGCGCAGAAGGGGTGTCGCGCCCAGGCTTGGAGCGCTTCGGAGGTTTTGCGCGTATGGTTGGAATTGTCCAAGTAGTCGCGGCGATCGTGAGTGCCGTTCTGTTGTGGGCGGCGTTTCCGCCGTGCGGCGAGACGGCGGGGTTGGTTGTCGCGTTGACGCCTCTCTTGGCCGTGGCGCGTCTCGCCGCGCCGAAACGCGCGGCGGGCGTTTGGTTGCTGGGCGGCGCGGCGTTCTGGTTCGCCACGTTGGCGTGGATGCCGGCCATCGTCAAGAACGGTGGGCCGTGGCCGCTCGTCGTACTGGGCTGGTTGGGATTGGCCGCCTACTGCGCGGGCTATTTCGCGCTCTTCGGTTGGCTTGACGCCCATGCGTGGCGTCTGACGCGACGGTGGGCGGATCGCTATCCGATGGTCGTGCTCGTGCCGATCCTTCTCGTGGAGCCGTTGGCGTGGGCGTATCTAGAATGGGTGCGCGGCACGGTGTTGACGGGGTTTGCCTGGAATTTTCTGGGGACGGGCCTGGCGCACGTGCCAGGGTTGGCAGCCCCCGCGAAACTCGGCGGTGTCTATCTTGTGAGCGGACTGGTCGTCCTCGTCAACGGCGTCTTCGCCACGCTCGTCTGCCGTCTCGTCGCGCAGATGCGGCGGCAGCCGCGTCCGGCGTTCAAAGGCGCACGGTTGTTGCGGTCGGCCGAAACGGCGTTGCCGCTTCTCGCCGTGCTGCTCGTCTACGGCGCGGCGCAGACGATTCCTGCGACGCCGATTGTGCAGACCCTGCGCGTGGCGCTCGTCCAGCGAAACATGCCGTGTCTCTTCAAAGAAAAGGATCCGCTGGAAAAGCCCATTGAAATCTACGATCGGCTGCTCGAAACGGCGGCGGCGGCGCGGCCGGATCTCGTCGTCTGGGCAGAGAGCGCGATGTGCGAGTTCGGAAAGGTGTCGGGCGCGAACGCCCGGCACATGGCGCGGCGCGTGTCCGAGAAGACGGGCGGCGCCGCGTTGCTGGCGGGTGGCGATGACGTGGAGACGGTGGCGGATGGCCGTCGGCGCGTGTACAACGCGGCCGCGCTCTACACCATGTCTTCGGATGCGGACGTGACGGTCAACGTCTACGCCAAGCAGCACCTCGTGCCGTTCGGCGAGTACATTCCGTTCGACAAGTGGATCACGCCGTTGCAGAAACTGTCGCCTGTGGGCGTGTCGATTTGGCCGGGCGAGCCCAAGACGCTGGAACTGCCGGTGCGGGGGCGGGCAGACGCGGAACGTGCGTCGGTGACGCTGGCGCCGCTCATCTGTTTCGAGGACACGGATCCGCGTCTGGCGCGGCAAGGGGCGCGGATGGGGGCGCAGGTTTTCGTGTTGATCACGAACGACAGCTGGTTTTCGCGTTCGACGGAGGCGGAACAACATGCGTGGCAGGCCGTGATGCGAGCCGTGGAGACGGGACTGCCCGTCATCCGCGTGGGCAATTCGGGCGTGACGGGCGTGGTGACGCCCGACGCGAAGACGCAGTGGCTGGGCGCGGACGCGCCCCGCGTCCGTCCTGCCGTGGACGTGCCGGGCACGATGGTTGCGGCCGTGCCGGTTCCCGCGCGGAACGTGTTGACGCCCTACACGCGGTGGGGCGATCTGCCGCTTCACCTCCTTGTGTGCTCGACGCTCGCGGTGTTTCTTTTCCTCGCACGGCGGGGAACGACGGTATCGGATTTTCCGAAAGGACAGTTGGCATGAGAACGACAACGAACAGAAATCGGAATGTGAAGAAACTCCTCGTGATGGGCGCGGCGGTCGTTTCGGCGGCGCTTGCGTGGGCGGAGGCGTTGACTTTTTCAATTGCGGCAGATCGAACGAACGCCCTCTACCAGTGTGGGCAGACGGCGACGTTCACCGTCACGGCCATGAACGCGGCGGGGCAAAACGTTTCGTCAGGACGTGTCGACTACGTGGTCGACAATTTCGGTCCGTGTAAAGTCGGTGAAGGGCGGATCGACCTTGCGCGATCAAATCCGTTCACGGTGACGGGGACGCTGGCCGAACCCGGTTTCCTGCGGCTCAATCTGCGGACGCCGGACAATGCGCGGCCGACGGTTTTCGGCGTGGGCTACGAACCTGAAAAACTAGAGAAGGGGTCGCCGTCTCCCGCCGACTTCGATGCGTTCTGGGCGCAGGCCGTCGCGCACCTCGATGCAACCGTGCCGGCCGATCCGCAACTCCAGTTCCAGGCCGACCGCTCGACGGGCGCGTTCAATTTCTGGCGGATCTCGTTCGCCACGTGGGGCGGGACGCGCGTTTACGGGTTTCTGTCGATCCCGAAAGACGCCACCGCGACGAAGAAATATCCGGTTCGATTCCAGGTTCCCGCCGCTGGCGAAGGCGGTTGGACGAATGACATGCAGGGGGCGCCTGATGCAATCTGCATGTTGATCACCGTCCATCCGTTCGTTCCTGCGCGTGATTTGGCCGAACTGAAAGAACAGCATCGGCAAAACGCGCAAGCGCTCAAGGCCCGGTACGGCGTTGGATCGTACGCGGCGGCGGGCATTGCGAAAAGCCGCGAAGACTACTATTTCTATCGGGCGTTGCTGGGCATCAATCGCGCCGTTGAATGGTTGTGTGCGCGGCCGGAAGTCGACTTGACCGATTTCACCTACTCGGGTACGTCCCAGGGCGGTGGGTTCGGGTTCTACCTGCTGGGGTTGAGCCGTCGCTTCACGCGCGGCGTGATGTTCGTGCCGGCGATTACGGACACGATGGGCTATCTCAAGAACCGTCAGAGCGGCTGGCCGCGCATCATTGAAAACCAGCGAGCCGAAGAGAAGGCCGCCGCTGAACGCCATGCGCCCTATTTCGACGGCGCGAACTTTGCGTCCCGTATTACGTGTCCCGTCCGCGTTGTCGTCGGTTTCGCCGACACCACGTGTGCGCCGTGTGCCGTCTACGCGGCGTTCAACGCCATTCGTTCGTCGGACAAGAAGATCTATCATGGTATCGGCATGGGACACGGGTGCTGGGGTTCGTTCTATCAGGCGCTGGGCGTCTGGCAGCGCACGGGCCGTGAACCGAATCTGTGACGGACGGGGGTGTTGGAACGGACGTCGATTTTTTACAAGTACACAAACAGGAGAAATGAACAAATGAAAAAGACGATGATGGTGTGCGTGTTCGCGGCGGCGTTGGGCGCGGTTGCGGGTGAATGGGCGAAGCCGGCGCCGATTCCGCGTGAAAAAGGGCTGTTCCGCAGTCAGATCCACCGGGGCGGCGGCGCGAACACGCGCCCGGACAACTCGATGGAAACGTTTCTCTGGTGCTGGGGCATGGGGTTTGCGCCCGAAGCCGATGCACGGATGACGAAGGATGGCGTGGCCATTGCCATGCACGACGACAACTTCAAGCGTATCGGTCGGGGCATCACGCCCGAATTTGCCGCGACGCCCGTCCACAAGCTGACGTGGGAGCAGGTTCGCGACGTCGACACCGGTTCATACCTTGGCAAGGAATACGCCACGACGCGCATTGCGACGATGGAGACCGTCTTCTCCGCCATGCGGGGGCGTCCGGAGCGTTTGCTCTATGTGGACGAGAAGGGAGCGCCGCCGGCGGAAATCGCGCGGTTGGCCAACCAGTTCGGCGTTATCGAGCAGACCTATTACTGTTCGTGGGATTGGCGCAAGGTGGTGGCGTGGCGTAAAGTCGCCCCCAAGGGCCGGTCGATGGTTTGGCTGGGCAACTTCCCGCGTGACAACAGTCCGGAAAACGTGGCGAAGACCGAAGCGTTCGTGCAGAAGCGTTTGGACGAAATGGCCGCGACGGGATTCGACGGCATTGATCAGGTGCAGATCCACGTCCGCACGGATCTCTCGAAAGCCGATCCGTTCTGTCCTTCGACGCCGTTCCTCAAACGGACGATCGAGCTGCTCCATCGGCATGGCGTTTCGGCGCAGACCGTGACGTGGACGGAGGGACAGAACGCGGACGTCCACAAGCGTCTGTGGGATATTGGCTTCGACCACTTCACGTCGGACTATCCGATCTTCTTCAACGAATTCGCGAAAACGATTCGCAAGTGACGATCCCTGTATCCTCCCCGCCCAATCGTTAGGGCGGTCACTTGTCAGAGTAGAGGCGACTAACATAGCCGCCTCTACTCTGACAAGTGGTTGTATAAAATCAGCGGGTCACCCCGGTAAATACGCCTGCCGTTCGTACACTGTCCGTTAAGACCACATTTTGGTACAATTACCTTTTCGCAAAGAAGTCGGCAGGCAAGAGATGGCAACAAAGTTCTTCAACAACGAAAACGGCGATACACTTTTCGCTAAATTTACTGGTATCGCCGAGGGGATGGGGGCTAATTTCCACACCTTCCAGGCAGTCTCCGGTTATTTTCGCTCGTCAGGGTACTTTAAGTTGAGGCGAGAACTGAAATCTACGCAAAAGATTCAAGTTCTCGTTGGAATCAACATCGACAACGTCTTTCGCAAGTCACAGCGCGAGGGGATGATGTTCCTTGGTGATAAGGCGGATGCCAAACGGCAATACACGCGGACGTTTGTCGATGACGTCCGTGCCGCAGGCTACACCAAGGAGATCGAAGATGGCATTGTCCAGCTCTGCGATGATGTTGTATCTGGAAAACTTGAACTGCGTGTACATTCGAGTCGGAATCTCCATGCGAAGTTCTATCTCTGCCTTCCGGAGAAGCATGGCCCCAACACGGACGGTTGGGTGATCATGGGATCGTCCAACCTCACCGATTCCGGTCTTGGCACATCTTCGTCTCCTCGTTACGAACTGAACGTCGCGATGAAGGACTACGATGATGTCGCCTATTGCAAGGCAGAATTCGACCGCCTTTGGTGCGAGGGGGTTCCCGTATCGGCGGATGATATTGCCATGGCGCGGAAACAGACCCACCTTGGTCAGCAACCAACGCCGTTCGAGATATTCATGCGGGTCCTTATTGATATCTACGGCAGTCAGGTTGAGGATGAGTTTTCAATGGATTTGCCGTCTGGCGTGACAGATCTCAAGTACCAGCGCGATGCCGTTGTGCAGGGATATCAGATGCTGTGTCGCTACGACGGTTTCTTCTTGTCTGATGTCGTAGGACTTGGTAAAACAGTGGTTGCGACGATGATTGCGCGTCGCTTTTCGGAAGCCAACGGAAAGACGACACGCATTCTTGTTGTTCATCCTCCGGCCGTGGAACAGAACTGGAAGGAGACGTTCAAAACATTTGGCCGAATAAGATGCGCCGTCCGCGTCCGTTCATCCTCGTCGGCACACCATGAAAGGATTTCATTCCGCTTCGCCTCGTCGACGATGAAGGCCTCGTTGCAACCCGTCTTGATTCCGTAGTTGATTTGGATGTTCCAATCCTTCAACGGTGTCCCGACGGCCTCGATCTTGCGCTTGATGCTCTGCTCGATGGGCGAAAGGATGACCCAGGCGTCGGATGAGGTGAATGCGCAGGGCGTGGCCTCCTGCTTCACGAAAACGCCCGATTGTCGAGTTCAGGAAGGAACGTTTTGATGAATCTGGCAAGCGTGTTGCGGTGAACTTTGCAGATCCTCGCAATTTTGTTGCGTGACTGTCCCAGATGCGACAGTTCGAGGATGAGATTCTTTCGCGTGTGAAGCTTATGCTTTTCGGGTGCTGTCTTGCGTCCTTTGGGGCGTCCGAGGACGACGCCCTCCGCGCGTTTTCGCGCCAGAGCCTCTTTCGTTCTCTGGCTGATGAGGTTGCGTTCAATCTCCGCAGACAGGCCGAATGCAAATGCCAGAACTTTGGACTGGATGTCTTCACCGAGACGATAGTTGTCCTTGATTGTCCAGACGCGACATTCCTTGTTCATGCAGATGTTCAGAATCTCCATGATCATGAAGAGATTGCGCCCGAGTCGTGAAAGTTCGGCGCAGACAATCAGATCGCCTTTTTGGACGCGCTTGAGCAGTTTGCCAAGTTCGCGTTTCGTAAAGGCCTTCG
>CAZTHR010000003.1:0-14147 GCA_964613265.1 uncultured Lentisphaeraceae bacterium
TTTTTCAAATTTACCCTCTTGCGTCCGCCCTCCCGAAATGATAAACTACTGTCTCACCACGGAAGAGTGGCTGATTTCGCGATACGGTCCGGAGTTTGCCGGACGCGTCCGGCAGCAAGGCTGAAGCGCTTGTGTACGCCGGGAGGCGCCGCAGGCGCTTTTATCGTGAAGGGGCGCTCCATGTGGGAAAACTGG
This sequence comes from uncultured Lentisphaeraceae bacterium, assembly GCA_964613265.1. Classification (GTDB taxonomy): domain Bacteria; phylum Verrucomicrobiota; class Kiritimatiellia; order RFP12; family UBA1067; genus RUG572. The sequence continues at coordinate 196 of CAZTHR010000003.1, forward strand.
TCGGACACTCAATTCCGAGACGGTCTGTTGAAGACCGCGCAGGCACCGGCGCGAAGCCGTCCGGCGATATTGGAATCGTGAAAGGCCAGGTTCGAAACGAAACAAAAAGAAAGAAAAAAGAGATGCAAAAGAAGAGAGTACGCATCCGCCTCCAGGCATACGATCACCGTGTGCTGGACCAGGCCGTCGGTGGTATCATCGACACGGCCCGTGGTACGGGTGCGCAGGTCGTGGGACCGATCCCGCTGCCGACGCGCGTTGAGCGTTTCACGGTGAACCGCTCCCCGAACGTCGACAAGAAGTCGATGGATCAGTTCGAGATGCGGACGCACAAGCGTCTGCTCGACATCGTCAACCCGACGGCGAAGACGATTGACGAGTTGAAGAAACTGAACCTGCCTGCGGGCGTGGACATCACGATCAAGATTTAAGGAGGTTGTGATGGAAGGTTTGATTGGCAAGAAGATTGGCATGACCCAGGTCTACGACGCCGAGGGCCGCCGCCTGTGCGTGACGGTGATCGAAGTCGGTCCCTGCCCGGTCGTGCAGATGAAGACGCTTGAAAAGGACGGCTACGTGGCCGCCCAGCTTGGTTTCGGCACCCAGAAGCTCTGGAAGGATCCGGAAGCGGACAAGGAGGCCCACGGTGGCCGTTCCGCGCGCAACCGCATGACGAAGGCCGAGTCGGGTCACCTGCAGAAGGCGGGTCTCACGACGGGCGTGCGCGTGTTGAAGGAATTCGCGCCGGATGCCGGCGAAGAGGTGAAGGTCGGCGACGTCCTCACGGTCAAGAACTTCGAAGGCGTGAAATACGTGGATGTCACGGGCGTCACGAAGGGCAAGGGCTTTGCGGGCGTGATCAAGCGCTACGGTTTCGCGGGCGGCAACCTGACGCACGGCGGCCATTCGAAGCGCCGCACGGGCGGCTTGGCGGCGCGTGACCTGCCGGGCTGGATTGAAAAGGGCAAGAAGATGCCGGGCCACATGGGCGACGTCAACCGCACGACGACGAACCTCGAAGTGGTGCAGATCCGTCCCGAGGACAACGCACTCCTCATCAAGGGTTCGATTCCCGGCGCCCGCAACGGCACGGTGTTCATCCGCAAGTCCCTCAAGAACGCGGTGCTTGCTTTCAAGGCGGCGAAGAAAGGGGCGAAGTAACACATGAGCACGATTAAGCAGTTTACGTCCGCCGGCGCGGCCGCGGCCGATTTGACGGTCGACGACGCCCAGCTCGTGCTGGACAAGGGCGCCCAGGCGCTCAAGGACGCGATTGTCGCGATCCGCAATGCGATGCGCGCCGGTTCGGCGTGCACGAAGGGCAAGGGCGAAGTCGCCGGCTCGAACAAGAAGCCGTGGAAGCAGAAGGGCACGGGCAACGCCCGCGCCGGTTTCCGCCAGAGCCCGGTGTGGCGTGGCGGCGGCGTGGCGCACGGGCCGAAGACGCGCGACTGGAGCCTCAAGGTCAACAAGAAGGTGATGAAGCTCGCGTTCGCGCGCGCCGTCTCCGAAAAGATCGCGGCCGGCGAGATCATTGTGGTGGACGAATTCAAGTTCGAAGCCCCCAAGACGAAGCAGATGGCCACGTTCCTCAAGACGATCGGCGTTGACCGCAGCGCGCTCGTGCTGACGGCCGATGAGAACGAATCGCTCTTCCTGATGGTTCGCAATCTGCCGCGCGTCGACTGGGCGACCGCTCAGGAGATCAACCCCTACGCGGTGCTGCTGTTCAAGACGATCGTCGCCGACAAGGCCGGCTTCGACGCCCTGATGGCCCGCGTGGCCAGAAAGGAGGCCAAGTAATGGCCCGTGACATCATCAAGCGCGTTCTTCTGACCGAAAAAGGGACGAAGCTTGCGGCGCTCAACCAGTACTTCCTCGAGGTCGACAAGGCCGCGACGAAGCCCCAGATCCGCCAGGCCGTTGAGGCCAAGTTCGGCGTGCACGTCCTCGCGGTGCGCACGGCCAACATGAAGGGCGGGCTGCGCACGATTCGCGGTACGCGCCGCCAGAAGGTCGAACCGACCTGGAAGCGCGCGATCGTCGAGGTCAAGCCTAACGAGCACATCGACGCCTAAAGGGAGTTGAATCAATGGGACTCAAGACATTCAAAGCCCGTTCGCAGGGGATGCGCTTCCGCGTGGCCCCCACGTTCGAGGAAATCACCGAGAAGAAGCCGGTGAAGTCGCTGACCCGCGCCATTCGCAAGAATGCGGGCCGCAACAACTCCGGTAAGATTACCGTCCGCCACCATGGCGGCGGCCACAAGCGCCGTTATCGTATCATCGACTTCATCCGCCGGAAGACGGGCGAAGCGACGGTCATGGGCATCGCCTACGATCCGAACCGTAGCGCCTATCTCGCGCTGCTGCAGTACGCGGACGGCACGAAGAGCTACATTCTGGCTCCTGAAGGCCTGAAGGTCGGCGCGAAGATCGTCAGCGGCGAGAACGTGGAAGCCACGGTCGGCAACAACATGCCGCTCGAACAGATCCCGTTGGGCCTGATGGTCCACTGCGTGGAACTGGCGCCGGGTCACGGCGCGAAGATCGCCCGTTCGGCCGGCTGCGACGCGCAGGTCATGGCGCGTTCCAACGGCACGGTTACGCTCAAGCTCAGCTCGGGCGAAGTCCGGATCTTCAACGGTCGCTGCAGGGCGACGGTTGGTTCGGTGGGCAACAAGGACTGGGGTTCGATCAAGCTCGGCAAGGCCGGCCGCAAGCGTCATCTCGGCATTCGTCCGACGGTGCGCGGTGTGGCGATGAACCCGGTCGACCACCCGATGGGCGGCGGCGAAGGCCGTACGTCCGGCGGCACGAATCCGTGCTCCCCGTGGGGTCAGCTGGCGAAGGGCGGCAAGACCCGCAAGCCCGGCAAGGCCTCGAACAAAGTCATCGTCAAGCGGAGGAAGTAACACATGGCGCGTTCACTCAAGAAGGGACCGTACGTGGAGGAATCCCTCCTCCGCAAGGTCGAGAAGATGCAGGCCAGCGGCAAGAAGCAGCCGATCAAGACGTGGAGTCGCCGTTCCATGGTGCTCCCCGATTTCGTCGGGCTGACGTTCGCCATCCACAATGGCAAGCAGCACCTGCAGGTGTACATCACGGAAAACATGGTCGGTCATCGCCTCGGCGAATTTGCGCCTACGCGCACGTTCAAGGGCCATGGCGCTCTCGTGAAGAAGGAAGACAAGAGGTAAGGATCCATCATGGAAGTGATTGCACTTACGCGTAACGCGCGGATGTCGGCGGCGAAGGGCCGTCCGCTGGCGCGCGAATGCCAGGGCCGTCCGGCGACGGAGGCTTTGGCGATTGTCGAGTTCTCGCCGAAGAAAGCGGCGACGATTCTCAAGAAGACGCTTCTCAGCGCGATTGCCAACGCCACGAACAACAATGGCCTGGACGTCGCCAGCCTGAAGGTCAAACTCTGCGTGTTCGACGAGTCCGTGCGTATTCGCCGGTTCTGGCCGACCGCCCGCGGTTCGGCGCACCCGATCGCCCACCGTCTCTGCCACTGCAAGGTCGTCCTCACCGACGGCAAGGAGAGCAAATAATGGGTCAGAAAGTCAACCCCACCGGGTTTCGTCTGCCGGTCAACCGCGCGTGGCGCAGCCGTTGGTTTGCGCCCAAGAAGGTGTTCGGTGAATTTCTCGTCGAAGACCAGAAGATCCGCACGGCGGTCAAGAAAGACCTCGCCGAGGCGGCGCTGTCGAAGATCCTGATCGAGCGCTACCAGAACCGTGTGCGCGTCAGCCTCTTCAGCGCCCGTCCGGGCGTGATCATCGGCAAGAAGGGCCAGGACGTGGACAAGATCCGCGAGAAGCTTGAGAAGATGACCAAGAAGGAAGTCTATCTTGAGATCAAGGAAGTGCGTGACGCGGACGCGGACGCGCAGCTCGTGGCCGAGTCCATCGCTCAGCAGCTCGAACGCCGCATCGCCCTCAAGCGCGCCATGAAGCGTGCGCAGAAGGTGGCGATGGACATGGGCGTGGACGGCATCAAGGTCCATGCGGCGGGTCGTATCAACGGCGCGGAAATCGCGCGTGTTGAATGGAACCGCGAGGGCAAGGTGCCGCTGCACACGCTCCGTGCGAACATCGATTACGGATTCGCGGAAGCCAACACCACGGCCGGCAAGATCGGCATCAAGGTGTGGATCTGCAAGAAGGAAGATTTCCAGCCCGCCCGTCGCCCGGAAGGCCGTCGCGACCGTCGTGAGCGCGGGGATCGCAAGGAAGGTAGGTAAGCCATGCCTTTGATGCCCAAGAGAGTCAAGTATCGTAAACAGTCCAAGGGTAACCGCGGCGGCTACGCCACGTCGGGCACGGAACTCGCCTACGGCGAATTCGGCCTCAAGGCGCTGACGCGCGGATTCCTGACGGCCACGCAGATCGAAGCCTGCCGCGTCGCGATCAACCGCGAAATGAAGCGCAAGGGCAAGCTTTGGATCCGCATGTTCCCGGACAAGCCGATTACCCGCAAGCCGATCGAAGTGCGTATGGGCGGGGGCAAGGGCAATCCCGAATTCTGGGTTGCCGTCGTTCTCCCTGGCAAGGTCCTCTTCGAGGTCGGTGGCGTGTCGGAAGAAGTTGCGCGCGAGTGCCTTCGCCTGGCGGCCACGAAGATCGGCATCCACACGAAACTCATCACGCGTGCAGGAGTGAAGATCTGATGAAGACGAATGAACTGAAGGAACTCGGCGCGGAAGAGCTCGCGGCGAAGATCCGCGAAGCCCGCAAGGAACTCGCCGACCTCAAGCTGAAGCATGCGTCGAAGGTTGAAGTCGAGAAACCCGGTCGGATGCGCCAGATGCGCCGCGACATCGCGCGGATGCTGACGGTGCAGAACGCCGCGAAGAAGGAGGCCAAGTAATGGCGAACGAAGTCACGCGCGGCGACCGCAAGGTCCGCAAAGGTGTGGTCGTCTCGAAGATGGGCATCAAGAGTGTCGTCGTCGAGGTCGCCTACCGCGAACAGCACCCTGTCTACGGCAAGGTGGTCATCCGTCGCAAGAAGTACCACGTGCACGATGAAGCCGACACCGCGAAGGTGGGCGACAACGTGACGATCATGGAAACGCGCCCGCTCAGCGCCACGAAGCGTTGGCGGATCGTTCCCCAGGAGGCGAAATAAGCCATGTTGCAGGAACTTTCAAATCTCGTAGTTGCGGACAACACGGGCGCCAAGCGCGCGATGTGCTTCCGCATCCTCCGGCAGCACAAGGAGTACGCCCACCTCGGCGACGTCATTCGCGTCGCCATCAAGGAGGCGTCCCCGACCGGTTCGATCCGCAAGGGACAGGTCGCCACGGCGGTTATCATCCGCACGGGTGCGCCGATCCGTCGCGAGGACGGTCAGTGCCTCCACTTCGACCAGAACGCCTGCGTTCTCGTCGACGCCAAGATGAACCCGATTGGATCGCGCGTGTTCGGACCTGTTCCGCGCGAACTCCGTGACAAGAACTTCAAGGGCCAGTACTTCACGAAGATCGTGTCGCTCGCCCCGGAAGTGGTCTGAGAGGAGACGTATCATGAGTATCGCACGTATTCGCAAGGGTGACACCGTGATCGTCCGGACGGGCAATGACGCCGGTCGCACGGGTGTTGTCAAGAGTGTGCACCAAAAGGAAGGCACCGCGATTGTCGAGGGCCTCAACAAGAAGAAAAAAGCCATCCGCCGGACGGAAACGACGCAGGGCGGCATCGTGGAATTCGAGTTCCCGATTCCTCTTTGCAAGCTGATGCCGTACGATGCGGACGCCAAGAAGGGTTCGCGTGTCGCGACGGCCGAGAAAGACGGCAAGAAGGCTCGCAAACTCAAGGCTTCCGGCAAGATCATCTGAGGAACACCACCATGGCGAAGCTGAAAGAAGAATACAATTCGCGCATCATCGCCGAGCTCGAGAAGAAACTCGGGACGACGAATCGGATGCTCGTTCCCCGTCTGCAGAAAATCGTCATCAACATGGCTTTTGGCATCGTCTCCAAGGACGAGCAGAAGGCGTTGGTGGAAGATCTCCAGGCGATCACCGGCCAGAAGCCCATGCTCTGCAAGGCGAAGAAGTCCATCTCGAACTTCAAGCTGCGCGAAGGCATGGTCATCGGCATCAAGGTCACGCTCCGTGGCGATCGGATGTGGGAGTTCGTCGAACGCCTCATCGCCGCCGCCCTGCCGCGCATCCGCGACTTCCGCGGTGTGCCGAACCGCGGTTTCGACGGTCGTGGCAACTACACGCTCGGTCTCAAGGAACACACGATTTTCCCGGAAATCCTTGAGGCGTCCGGCCCGGTTTCGGGCATGGACGTGACGTTCGTCACCAGTTCTAACGACAACAAGGCGGCCAAGGAGCTCCTCATCGCGCTCGGCATGCCGTTTGCGGGGAGGAACTAAGCAATGGCCAAGAAATGTCTGATGGAGAAGGCCGCCCGCCTTCACGCCGAAAAGGCCAAGGACGCCCAGCGCGTCAAAGAGGGCAAGAAGCCCCTGACGAAAGCCAACGTCCGCGCCTATAACCGCTGCAAGATCTGCGGCCGTCGTCATGCGTATATGCGCAAGTTTGGCGTCTGCCGTCTCTGCTTCCGCGAACTCGCGGTCAACGGTCTCATCCCCGGCGTCACGAAGGCCTCGTGGTAACGGAAAGGAACTGAAGAAATGATCATCGATCCCATTTCCGACATGCTCGTGGTGATCCGGAACGGCCTCAAGGCCCGTCTGGTCCAGGTCGCCGTCCCCGCCTCGAACCTCAAGGCGGAAATCGCGAAGGTCATGAAGGCCGCCGGATATATCCAGGACGCTTTCACCACCTCCGAGTTCCCCAAGAAGCTCGTCATCACGCTGAAGTATTCGGACAAGGCCGAGCCGGCCATCCGTGGTCTCCAGCGCCAGTCGAAGCCCGGTCTTCGCAAGTTCGTCTCCTGCGCCTCCATCCCGGCCGTCCTCGACGGCATGGGCCTGGCGATCCTCTCCACGTCCAAGGGCGTGATGAGCGGTGTCGAGGCGCGCAAGGCGAAAGTCGGCGGCGAGCTCATCTGCACCGTTTGGTAAGGAGTTGTTCCAATGTCTCGTATCGGTAAAGAACCCGTGACCCTTCCGGCCGGCGTCACCGCCCAGGTGGACGGCCAGAAGGTCACCGTGAAGGGCAAACTCGGCGAGTTGGCCTATGTCATGCACGACGGCGTCGCCGCGAAGGTCGAGGACGGCAAGATTCTCGTCTCCTGCACGGACGACGAGGTCTACGGCAAGTTCCACGGTCTCGCCCGCGCGCTGATCCACAACAACGTGGTTGGCGTTTCGGACGGCTACAAGAAGCAGCTCACGATTGAAGGTACCGGTTTCAAGGCCGTCCTTCAGGGCAAGACGCTCTCGCTCTCGCTCGGTTTCGCCTCCCCCAAGCTTTTCCCCATCCCCGAAGGCCTCACCATCACCGTCGAGAACGACGGGCTGCAGGTGACCGTGGCGGGTGTCGACAAGCAAGCGGTGGGCGAGGCGGCGGCGCGTATCCGCGGCTTCTATCCGGCTGAACCCTACAAGGGCAAAGGCATCAAGTATCTCGGCGAACACATCCGCCGTAAACAGGGCAAGAAGGTGGCCTAATCTGAAGGCTGCCTGATTCGGAGAAATGAAATGAGTTTCAACCGTAAAGACCAGCGCAGGAAGCGCCATTTGCGTCTGCGCCAGCGCATCATCGGCTCCGCCGAGCGCCCGCGTATGTCGATCTGCATCTCGAACAAGCACATGTACGTCCAGTTCATCGACGACGCCGTGGGTCGTACCCTCGCGCAGGCGTCTTCCATCAAGGAAGACAAGGCCAACATGGCCGTCGCCGAGAAGCTTGGCGTCGCTGCCGCCGAGGCCGCCAAGGCCGCGGGCATTGTGCGGATCGTCGTCGACCGTGGCGGTCATCCCTACCACGGCCGCGTGGCCAAGATCGTCGAGACCGCCATCGCGAACGGTCTCTCGATCAGCGACAAACCTGCGAAGGAGGCTGAATAATGGCAATGAATCGTGACAAGCGTTCCCGCAACGAGTCGGGGAACAACGACGATCTCGACGAGCGCGTTGTCTTCGTGAACCGCTGCGCCAAGACCGTCAAGGGCGGTCGCCGTATGTCCTTCTCCGCCGTTATCGTGGTCGGTGACCACGAGGGCAAGGTGGGCGTCGGTTTCGGCAAGGCGAATGAAGTTTCGGACGCCATCCGCAAGGGCGGCGATGCCGCCCGCAAGGCGATGCGCCCGATTACGCGCCATGGTTCCACCATCCCGCACGACGTCACGGGCGATTGCGACGGCGGCCGCGTGCTGCTGAAGCCGGCTCCTGACGGCACCGGTCTGATCGTCGGCGGTGGCATGCGCCCCGTCCTCGAAGCGGCCGGCATCCGTGATGCGGTGGGCAAGTCCCTCGGCTCCAAGAACCGCCTCAACGTGGTCAAGGCCACGCTGAACGCGCTCGCGAAGCTCCGCAGCGAAGAAGAAATCGCCGCGATCCGTGCGTAAAAAAGGAGTAGTGAAATGGATCTGTCCTCTTTGACAAATGTCCCGGGCGCCCGCAAGCGCGCCAAACGTGTCGGCCGCGGCTGCGGTTCCGGCATGGGCAAGACCTCCACGCGCGGCCAGAAGGGCCAGAACGCCCGCAAGGGCCACAAGCAGAAGCTCGGATTCGAAGGCGGCCAGATGCCGCTCGTCCGCCGTCTGCCGAAGCGCGGTTTCAACAACAACCGTTTCCGCCTGGCCGCCCACCCGGTGAACCTCTCCACGTTGGAGAAGGCGTTCAACGCCGGCGACGAGGTGACGGCGCAGACGCTCGCGGCGAAGGGCATCTCGGACAACAAGCGTCCGCTTTTCAAGGTGCTCGCGCAGGGCGAACTGACCAAGAAGCTCACGGTGAAGGTGCCGTGCTCGGCCTCCGCGAAAGCGAAGATCGAAGCCGCCGGCGGCTCCGTCGTGGTCGAGGCCAAGGCCGAAGAAGCCAAGTAAGCCGGTCGTTCAACCGGTCTCTGAAAGCCATCCGTTCGCGGATGGCTTTTTTTTTTTTCAAAAACTTTAATCCCCCTCTTGCGCGATCGGTCGGGCTGTGGTATACTACACACCGTTTTCTGAAACGGGCCTGTAGCTCAACTGGATAGAGCATCAGACTACGAATCTGAGGGTTGTAGGTTCGACTCCTGTCAGGCCCGCCATTTCGGAGAACGCCAGATTGCGGGGTGGAGCAGCCTGGTAGCTCGTCAGGCTCATAACCTGAAGGTCGTTGGTTCAAATCCAGCCCCCGCTACCAATTTAAAACAATCTATGGCAAAAGAAGAAGACAGTGCGATTGAAGTGACGGGAACCGTGATCAAGGTTCTCCCGGCGACGATGTACAACGTGCGCTTGGAGAACGGGCATGAGGTTCTCGCCCATGTTTCTGGAAAGATGCGGAAGTTCTCGATTAAGATCGCAATCGGGGACAAGGTTACGGTGGAGATTTCGCCATACGATTTGAGCAAGGGGCGTATCACTTACCGCCACAAGGTCTGATACATTGGCGCGTCATCTCCTATCTTTGCACAACGTCACCCTCGCATTCGGGGGTGACGCCGTTTTAGAGGGGGTTTCGCTCAATTTGGAGAGCGGAACGCGGGCGTGTATCACCGGGCGGAACGGCGAGGGGAAGTCGACGCTTCTGAAAGTCATCGCCGGGCGGCTGGAGCCAGATACGGGCGAGATCGTGCGTGCGCCGGGTTTGAAGGTGGCCTTTCTTGAACAGGAAGTTCCCCGCGACCGGCCGGGTACGGTGAAGGAAATCGCGCGGTCGGACAAGTATATTTCCCAGATGGGACTTTCGCCCGATGCCGTCTTCAATACGCTTTCGGGCGGGTTGCGCCGCCGTGTGCTGTTGGCCCAAGTGTTGGCGGACGAGCCTGACCTCGTCTTGCTCGACGAGCCGACGAACCATTTGGACGTCGCGTCGATTGAATGGCTGGAATCGTTCATTCGTCGTCAGGCGGATACTGCGTTTCTTTTTGTCACGCACGATCGCGCGTTCTTGAAAGAAGTCGCCACCTACGTCTACGATCTCGACCGGGGGCAGTTGGCCGGTTGGAACTGCGACTACCGTACGTTCCTCCAGCGCAAGGCCGACCTGCAGGCGGACGAGGCGGCCATGTGGGCGCGGAAGGCGAAGAAGCTCGCCCAGGAGGAGGCGTGGATTCGGCAGGGTGTCAAGGCCCGCCGTCGCCGCAATCAGGGGCGTGTGGAGGCCTTGCGCCAGTTGCGTCTTGAATTCGCCAACCGCCGCGCGGCGGTTGGAACGTCCACGCTGAAACTCGATACGGCCGCCGCCTCGGGCGACCGTGTGGTCAAAATCGAGAACCTGTCGTTTGCGTATGGCGACCGCACGATCTTCCGCTCCTTTACGGCAGATGTGCTTAAAGGCGAACGCATTGGCATTGTGGGCGACAATGGCGCGGGGAAGACGACGTTGCTCAAGTTGTTGACGGGCGCGTTGGCGCCGACGGCGGGCGCGGTGACGCAGGGAACGCGCGTGGAGATGGCGTTTTTCGACCAGTTGCACGCGCAGCTCGATCCCGAAATCTCCGTCAAAGATTCGATCGCGGCCGATTGCGACACGGTGACGGTGGGCGGTGTCGCGAAACACGTCTACTCCTATTTGGCGGACTTCCTCTTTACGCCCGAACGCTGCCGGACGCCTGTCCGGGCGTTGTCGGGCGGTGAAAAGGCGCGTCTGCTGCTGGCTAAGCTTTTCCTGCGTCCGTCCAATCTGCTTGTGATGGATGAGCCGACGAATGACCTGGATGTTGAGACGCTGGAACTGCTGGAAGAGCAGTTGCTGAACTACACAGGCACGTTGCTCGTTGTGTCCCACGACCGTGAATTTCTCGATAACGTCGTGACGTCGACTTACGTGTTGGCGGGCGACGGCGAGGTGCGCGTCTGTGCGGGCGGCTACGCCGAGGCGGCACGGTTGTTGAAGCAGGTGGCGAAGGCACGCAAGGCGCAAGAAGCGCCGAAAGCCGCGTCGGTGGAACGGCGGGACGTCGTATCGGCCGAGCCGCCGCGCAAGAAGCTCGTCCACAAGGAGCGGCGCGAACTGGAAGAACTGCCAGGGCGCATCGATGCGCTGGAGGCGGAAATCGCGGCGGCCGAGACGGCGTTGTCGGACCCGACGATTTATGCGAAGGACGCGGCGCGTGCCCGCACGTTGGTGGCGCGTCTGCCGCAGGCGCGTGCGGAATTGGACGCCGCCGAGACGCGCTGGCTGGAGTTGTCCGACCGCGCGTGAAATGAGGAGCAGGTGAGATGTCCATGGAGAAGAAGAAAGCTGATCCGCGTCCCACGTGGGACGAATATTTCATGGAAATTGCGCACGTCGTGGCGAAACGGTCGAACTGTTCGCGGCGACGTGTGGCGGCCGTGATCGTGAAAGACAATCATCTGCTGTCGACGGGGTACAACGGGACGCCGCGTGGCGTGAAGAACTGTTTTGACGGAGGGTGTCCGCGCTGTTCGGGCCACACGCCCTCTGGACAGGGGCTGGATGAATGCCTCTGCGTCCACGCCGAGCAGAACGCCATCTGCCAGGCGGCGCGGTATGGGATTGATGTTTCCGGCGCGACGATCTATGTCACGCTTTCGCCGTGCCTCACGTGCGCGAAACTCATCATCAACGCGGGTATTTCGCACGTCGTCTACGATGGCGACTACACGGCGTTTCTGGACACGGTGAAAGCCATGTTTCAGGAGGCGGGTGTGGAATGCCGTAATTTTCGTTTCACTCCAGCACACCATCAAACATCATCCGCATCCACATGAAAAACGTATCGTTCTCATTGAAGGTTTCACTGGCCGTCGTTCTCGTTGCGGCGTTCGCCAGTTCCGCTTTCGCCGCCCGCCCCATGTCGGCGAAGGATGTTGCGCGCGTGAAGAACTCGTTGATCCATCGTGGCGACGGCACAGGGCGGCCGGACAACACGATGGAAGCGTTGCTCTACACGTGGGCCAAGGGATATATCCCCGAGTGTGACATCCGCACGACGAAAGACGGGCAGATCGTCGCGTTCCACGACGACTGGCTGAAGGGACGGCGGATCGACGATTGGCTTTGGACGGAATTGCGCGAGGAGGACGTCGGCAGTTATCGCGGAGCGCAGTACGCCACCTGCCGTGCGCCGTTGTGGAAGACGATTTTCACCGCCATGGAAGAAAATCCGCGCCGTCGGATCTACGTTGACTTCAAGACCGTGCTTCCCGAAAAAGTGGCCGAACTCGTGAAGCACCATGGACTTGAACAGCAGGCGTATTTCATCACGCGGGAATACGATCTCATCAAACGCTACAAGGCGGCGTTGCCGGAAGGGCGGACGTTGCACTGGATGAACCTGGGCAACTGGGGCCGTATCGATTTCGACAAGCCCGGCGAATGCGCGAAGTGCGAAGCGTATGAGATGACCTTCTTCGAGAAAGCTGCGAAGGAGAATTTCAAGGACATCGACAATGTGCAGCTTCACTGTCAGGTTCGCAAGGCGGCCGATGGCACGTTCACGTTCTGTCCGAGAGTCGAAACGATGAAGGCGTGTATCGCCCGTCTTCATGCCGCTGGCGTCGAGGCGTCGATGTGCGTGTGGCAGAAGGAGGCGAACGATCCCGAGGTGTATAAAGCGCTTTGGGAGATTGGATTCGACTCGTTCGGAACCGATTATCCCGAAGCCCTCTACAAGGCCGTTGCCGACCTGTCGAAACAGTAGGAACGTCCGCGCATGACGGAACGTGAACTCAGAGACCTGATTGCCGGTGGTGAGAACGAACACGTCGAGATGACTCGGGCGTTCGACAAGGCCGACAAGATGGGGCAGGCGATTTGTGCGTTTGCAAACGACCTTGGAAACACCGGGTGTGCAGGTGTGTTGTTGCTTGGCGTGGATGATGGCGGCAGGATTTCGGGGAAGCGTATTGACGATCGGCAATTCGCGTCTTTGGGCGGATTGAAGTCCGACGGCAATCTGTTGCCGCCGCCATCTATGTCCGTTGAAAAGTTCGCGCTTCCCGAAGGTGACGTGGTCGCCATTACGGTGTTTCCATCGAACTATCCGCCGATTCGGTACAATGGACAGATCTGGGTTCGGGTTGGGCCGCGCAAGGCGCTTGCCAATGACGACGACGTTCACGTTCTGACGGAACGGCGGGCGAAGTTCGGTGTTCGCGATGAGGAACTACCTTGCGAGAGGGCGGATTTTGGCGACCTTGATCTAGACTTGTATCGTGGTGTCTATCTTCCACGGGCGATTAACGCCCAGATTGTGGAGGATGACGACAGGTCGATATTAGAACAGTTAGTTGCGCTTCGATTCTTCAGTCGGGAAAAGAATTGTCCAACCAATCTGGGCGTCTTGCTGTTCGCAAAGCATCCAGAGCGTTTTATTCCTTCAGCCTACGTCCAATACGTGAAATTCAATGGGGACGACAATAGCGGGGATGTCCTTCAGGAAAATGCTTTCAAGGGACCGCTTGTCAAAACCGTACAGGAACTTGACGTCTTTGTGAAGTCGGGTCCGTCGTCGGTTCGCCCTGTTCCGGTCAGTGCGTTTCGTGAGGAAATGGTGTCGCGTTACCCCGCGTGGGCTTTACGCGAACTTGTCTTGAACGCCATTATCCATCGGGACTATTTTTTGGGCAACGCGCCGATCAAGTTCTACGAGTATTCAAGCGGTCGCATTGAAATTTCAAATGCGGGCGGACTGTTTGGGCGTGTCAATGCCGGCAACTTTCCGTCGATGAACGACTATCGTAATCCATTGCTAGCGGAGGCCATGAAAGTCCTGGGCATGGTCAATAAATACAATCGCGGAATCGCAAAAGTGAACCGTGAGCTTGAGGACAACGGAAATGCGAAGGCGAAGTTTGAGTTCGACAAGCGGACAGAATTCCGCGTGACGGTGTATGCCAGTCAAAGTGGCCACATG
>CAZTHR010000003.1:14247-26035 GCA_964613265.1 uncultured Lentisphaeraceae bacterium
AAGTGGCCACATGGCGGCCGAAAGTGGCCACATGGCGGCATCTCTTTCGCCGTCCGCCTATGACATTGATTCGCAGGATCGGGCGGTGTTGGATGCAATCGTGCGGAACCCGGGAATCAAGGGCGAAGCGATTTTTCTTGAAGTCAAGACATCTTTGCGTTCCGTCAGACGAACGCTGGATCGTCTGAAGAACGGGCATAAAATCGAGTATCGTGGCTCAAGGCGGACGGGCGGATGGTTTGCCAAGACGTGAACGGTCAGGGGGCGTGCATTCGCCTGTGTCGGGCGGATGGACGTGGGGCAAGGATGACATATGGACAATAATCGGCAACTTGGCGTGACGGCGGTACCGCTGGCGATTATCGGAGGGGGCGCCGCCGGCATGTTCGCCGCGACGGTCGCGGCCCAACGCGGTCTGGGCTGTCTCGTGTTCGAGCGCAAGGCGCGGTTGGGTGCGAAAGTGCTCATGACGGCGAATGGCCGGTGCAATTTCACGAAGGACATCTCCGTGGAGCAGATGATCCGCGATCTTGGCGACCCCGTGGGACACTGGGCGGCGTCGGCGCTGCGGGCGTGTCCGCCGCAGACGATTGCGCGGGGTTTCAAGAGCCTCGGTGTCCGCGTTCGCCGTATGGATGACGGTCGTCTCTTTCCCGATTCAGGGCAGGCCGCGACGATCGTCCATGCGTTTGGTGATGCGCTGCGCGACGCGGGCGTGCCGATTTGCACGAACTGCCCCGTTGCGGCCGTTGCGCCCGACGAACGCGGCGGTTTCATCGTGTCTGCGTCCTCCTTCTCGATTCGCGCCGAGAACGTCCTTGTGGCGACGGGTGGTGTGTCGTTTCCGAAGACGGGATCCGTCGGCGACGGGCAGAATTTTGCGCGGACGTTGGGTCTGCGCGTCGAGCCGTATCGGGCGGGCTTGGCGGGGTTTGAAGTTGCCGATCGTGTGGTGGTGGCGCAACGAGGGGCGCGGTTCGACGACGGTGCGGCGCGTGTCGTGGATGCGCAAGGGCGCGAATGTTTTTCCTGCCGGGGCGAGGTCGACTGCGAGGCGTGGGGGCTGGGCGGCGCGGCGGTCTACAACTGTCAGCGTTGGTTGGCGCGGGCAGGGCGGACGGATTGTGCTGTGGACGTCCGTTTCGGCGGCAGTCGTTTGATGCTGCGCAATCCGCGTCCGCGCCCCGTCAAAGAGGCCATCGTGACGATGGGCGGCGTATCGCTCAGTGAGATCGATCCGGAGACGATGATGTCCCGTCGCGTGCCGGGGCTGTTTTTCGCAGGCGAAGTACTTGACATCGACGGGCCGACGGGCGGCTACAATCTGACGCTTGCATTCGCGACGGGGCGTCTTGCGGCGATGTCGTGTTTGGCGCGACGGAGGAATGTGCGCACATGAAAACGAACTACCACATGCACACGACGTGGTGTGACGGCAAGGACACGCCCGAAGAGATGGTGCGGGCGGCGTTGGCGAAAGGTTTTGACGCAATCGGTTTTTCATCCCACGCGCTGTTGCCGGGCGGCGATCCTGGAACGCTGTCGCCCACAACGGCGCCGCACTACGTGGCCGAGATTCGTACGTTGGCGGCGACGTACGCGGATCGCATCAAGATCCTCTGCGGGATCGAGGCCGACTACATTCCCGGCGAGGCCGTGCCTGATCGGGCGGACTACGCCGCGCTGGGGCTGGACTATCTGATTGGTTCGGTCCACTACGTGGTGAAGGATGGTGTTCGTCTGCCTGTCGACCACACGCCCGAATTGCTGACGGCGGGGGTGGCGCGTCTGTACGGCGGCGACGTCCGGGCGTTCCTCCACGATTACTTCGCCCAAGAACGCGAGATGGTGGCACGGTTCGATTTCGATGTCGTCGGACATCCCGACCTCGTGCGGAAGTTCAACGGCGTCCTTCGCTATTTCGACGAAGAGGCGGACTGGTATCGCGAGGAACTGCGGCAGACCGCCGACGCGATTGCCGCGAGTGGCAAGCGCGTGGAAGTCAACACGGGCGCCATTTCACGCGGTTGGATGGACGACGCCTATCCGTCGTCCGCATTTCGTGCCCTGTTGCGGGAACGCGGCGTGGCGTTCCTGTTGAGTTCGGACGCCCATGCGGCGGCGGCCATTGACTGCGCGTTCGACCGCTTCGGCTCGCAGGAGGCCTACGTGGACGCGCCGCGATGAGCTGGATGGCGTTCATTCTGGCGAGTGCGGTTTTCCTCGCCGGCTACGATTTGGCGAAAAAGGCGTCCGTCCGCGACAACGCCGTCTTGCCCGTGTTGCTGATTTCCACGTTGTTCGGCGCGGCGGCGTATCTGGGCACGTTGGCGTGCGTCGGCGGCGTTGCGTCCGCGCTCGACTGCGACGCGCGGGCGCATGGGCTTGTCTTTGTCAAGTCGCTGATCGTCTCGACGTCGTGGGTGCTGACGTACTGTGCGCTGAAGACGTTGCCGATTACGATCGCCACGCCGATTCGCGCATCGGCGCCCGCGTTCGTGTTCGTGGCGGCGTTCTTCCTCTACGGCGAACGGCCCACCGCCTATCAGGGATTGGGCATGGCGCTCGTCTTCGCGGGATACTGGGCGTTCAGCTGGGCGGGGCGGCACGAAGGCATCGACTTCTTGCGGAACCCTGCCGTCTGGTGCGCCGTGGGCGGCATGGGGTTGAGTGCGGTGTCGAGTTTGTGGGACAAGTACCTGCTCCAGGTGGCGCGTCTGCCCGTCGAGCCAATGCAGTTCTGGTTTCAGATCTATCTCGTCGCCATCTATACCGTGCTGCTTGTGATTGAGCGCCTGTTCAAACTCGGCCGAACGCCGTTTCGCTGGCGCGTGTGGATTCCGGCCGTGGGCGTCCTGTTGGCGGCGGCGGACTGGCTTTATTTTCGCGGCCTGGCGACACCCGACGTACCGATTTCCGTTGCCTCGCTGATGCGGCGGTTTTCGGTCGTGATCACGTTCGCGCTGGGTGCGGTCATCTTCCACGAACGTAATTTGGTGCGGAAAGGGTTGGCCTTGGCGGCCATCGTCGCGGGCATCGCGCTGCTCGTTCTGTCCGACGGCGCGTAATCGCGCGGGCGTGGCCGTCAGACGTCACGCCCGGTCGAGGTGCAGCAATTCGGCGGCGCGGGCGAACTGGGGGGCGAGCGAGATTTTGCGCGAGCCGTTCAGAAAGCCGCCGGCGGCGAGGTCGTCGATGAAACGGCGGAACTTGTGCGGGCCGGGTTTGAGGTTGTCCAACACGCGCACTTCCGCGCCGCCGTGGGTGCAGGCTTCGGAAATCATGCCTGTGGATTCGGCCGTCACGTAGAGCGTCTTCGCGAGCGAGACGAATGCGGGGATGGGGTTGAAATGGTCTTTCGAGTAGAGGAGCTTGTAGTCGAACGGAAACGAGTCCACGACGGCCTCCACGTCGGGCGGCGTCCGGCGGGACGTCGTGACCCAGAACTCGGCGCCCTTGTGCAAGCGGAAGATCCGGTCGAGCTGTGCATTCATCCAGCGGGCGGACATTGTGGCGCACTTGTTGGGGCCGCCCACGACGACGGCCACGGCGCGTTTGTGCGCGGCGGGCGTGTGGCGTTCGAGAAACGCTTTCGTGCCGGCGGCGTAGAACGCCGCGTCCACGGCCACGAGATTCGCGGGGATGCGGACGACGTTTGGCCGGGAATCCGGCCGGTCGAACGCCGGCGCGAGAATGCAGTCGAACGATGCAAGATCGTAGCCGCGCGGGTAGAGGACGACGCCGCAGCGGACGCCGAGGCGGCGGGCGAGCGTCTTGGCCGCGTAGAACGTGCCGGACCCCGTGCCGATGACGGCCGCGTAGGCGTCCTTGGGCAGCGTGGACGCGGGCGGGGTCGTACGGAACAACGCACGTGTGCGGAGGCCAAGGCGGTCGAGCGGGTAGGACAGCGATTTGGCGGAGGCGGAGCGGAACGCCACGGGCAGCAAGTCGAACGCGAACCCCAAAGCGCGGGCGAAAGCCTTGGACTGGTTTTCGTGCCCCGCCTTTCCATCCGTTAGAATCAGAATCTTTTTCTTCATGGCGCGGCGTCTCCTTTCATCAGCACTCGTCGACGATCATCCGTTCACTTGGCGGCCAGCAAGGCGCGGACGGCCTTGCGCATTTGGCGTTTCGCCACGCCCATGCTGCCTTTGATCGTGCAGCCGGCGGCGCGGACATGGCCGCCGCCGCCGAACTGGGCGGCGAGGACGGTGGCGTCCCACGGCGGGCGCGTCCGAATCGAAACGCGCGTTTCGTGCGTGCGGTCTGGAATCTGGTAGAAGAACAGGGCGATTTCGTTGCGGGCCACTTGGCGCGGGATTTCGATCACGTCCTCGGCTTCGGCTTTCTTGCCGCGTACTTCGCGGAAATCGTCACGGGAGAGGGAGACTTCCGCGACCTTGCGGTTCTTCCAGATGTGGAGCGAACGCCAGGCGCGGCGTTTGAGTTCCATGGCCTTGGTGGGGAACGCGCAGTAGATGATGTCGTTGATGAGCGCGGTACGGACGCCATGCTTGAGCAAATCGCAGGCGGCGCGGAGCGTGGCCGGGCGCGTGGAATCGTAGGCGAAACGGCCGGTGTCCGTGACGAGCGCCACCCAGAGGGCTTCGGCGATGGCGCGGTCGAACGGCCATTCCATCCACTTGGCGAGCCGCCAGACGAGTTCGCCGGCGGAAGAGGCGGTCGCGTCGATGATCGAGACGGCGCCCGTCTCCGCGCTCGTGGCGTGGTGGTCGATCGTAAGCGTGGGGAGCTTTTCGGCGAAGGGGCGGACTTCCGGCGGGAGGCGGGCCGGCGCGGCGGCGTCCACGTAGACGAACAGATCGAACGTTCGCCGGCGGCGCAGGGCGCGGAGGGGCAGCAGATCGTCTACGCCCTCTAGAAAGGCCAGCTTGCCCAGCGTGTGCCGGTCGGCCGCGGCGAACGCCTCGTGTCCGGCGGCGCGGAGCATCCGGACGAGGGCGATCATCGAACCGAGGGAATCGCCGTCGGGGCTGAGATGCCCCGAAACGAGGATGCGTTTTGACTTGGCCAGCAGTTCTTCTGCGGCCTTGAATTTCTCTCGTGCTTCCACTTGCGTCATGGTCGTAATATTAAACCATATCTTTCCCCCCTTGACGAGTGGAAAACATAAGAGTAAACTGTTTCCCAAACTCGTACGAGGCGTGTGCCGAAGTACGATTCGTTGAATGATCAAGAAGGATGCAAGAAGATGGATATCTATGTTGGTAACCTGGCTTACGCCACGACTGACGAAGGATTGAAGGCGGCTTTCGCGGCGTATGGCGAAGTTACCTCTGCGCGCGTGGTGGCCGATCGCATGACGGGCCGCTCCAAGGGTTTCGGCTTCGTGGAGATGCCGGACCGTGCCCAGGCCCAGGCCGCGATCGACGCCCTCAACGGCCAGCCGCTTGACGGCCGCCCGGTGAAGGTGAACGAGTCCCAGCCCAAGCCGCCGCGCGAAGAGCGCCGTGGTGGTTTCGGCGGTGGCCGTCGTGGTGGTTTCGGCGGCGGCCGTGGCCGCGACCGCGACCGTGGCGACACCCGTTGGTAAACGGACGCGCGGCGACGCGCGAGTTCAAACTGAAGAAGAGTTCGGTCAATCCGCCGAACTCTTTTTTATTTGAACCCCGAAACTTTAATCACGAAACTCGCCGTTCCGGGTTGCGTGGGGAATCTCGTTTCGGTATAATAACGACAACCGACATGACTTCAAACGACGAATATGTATTGCAGCTCCTTCGCGAAAGGGGCTATGTGACGGCCGATCAGATCGACACCGCTTCGCAGGCGATGCGCCAGGGCAACGAAACGACCCTGGACGTGCTTGTGGCGTCGGGCGTCCTGACTGAAGACGACGTGCTGGGCACGATTGCCGAACAGTTCGGCATGAAGTACGTGAGCATCGATCCGTCTGCGGTGGACCCCGAGATGGGGAAAGAGATCTCTTCGGAAATCGCCCACAAGTACGGCGTGGTGCCCGTGATGAAGGACGCCGATTCCGTGACGGTGGTGCTTTCGGACCCCATGGGCTACGACGCGGTCGATTCGCTGCGCTACGTGCTGCATGGGCGCGACGTGCAGGCGGTTCTGGCGCCCTCGGCCGAGGTCAAGGCGTTGATGGAGAAGTTCTACCCGTCGGGGGCGGAGCAGATCCTGACGCGCGACGAGGCGGGCGGCGGCGACGATTCGATTGGCGACGACGACGCGCCGGTCATCAAGCTCTGCGGTCTGATTCTCTCGAACGCGATCAAGATGAAGGCTTCCGATATTCATTTGGAGCCGATGGAGAAGGAGTTCCGCGTCCGCTACCGCATCGATGGCGCCCTCCGCAAGATGGAGTCGCCGCCGAAGCGTTTGCAAGGCGCGATCATCTCCCGCTTCAAGATCATGTCGAAGATCAAGATTTCCGAGAAGCGGATTCCGCAGGACGGTCGTATTCAGGTGAACGTAGGCGGGCGCGACCTTGACCTCCGTGTTTCGACGGTGCCGACGAACCATGGCGAATCGATCGTCATGCGTATTCTCGATAAGTCGAACCTCGCGCTGGGTCTGCCGCAGCTCGGCTTCCTGTCGGACGACCAGAACAAGTTCGAGCGTTTCATCCACTTGTCGGACGGCGTGGTGCTCGTCACGGGGCCGACAGGTTCGGGCAAGTCCACGACGTTGTACGCCGCGCTGGGGCAGATCAACACGCCGGACAAGAAACTCATCACGGTCGAAGACCCGGTCGAATACCAGATGAGCGGCATCAACCAGGTGCAGGTGAACCGTGACGTCGGGTTGGACTTCTCGGCCGCCCTCCGTTCGATTCTGCGTCAGGCGCCGAACATCGTGATGATCGGCGAAATTCGTGACTCGGAAACGGCCGACATCGCCATGGAGGCGGCGTTGACGGGCCACCTCGTGTTCTCCACGCTGCACACGAACGATGCGCCGTCCGCCGTCACCCGTTTGACGGATATGGGCGTCAAGCCGTTCCTCGTCGCCTCGGCCCTCCGCGCCGTGCTGGCGCAGCGTCTTGTCCGCGCGATTTGCGTGAACTGCAAGGAGGAGTACACGCCTACGGAACGCGACCTGAAGATGCTCGGCTCCATCGCCAAGACGATTCCCGAACACATGTACGTCGGCAAGGGGTGTGCCAAATGCAACGCCGGCTACAAAGGGCGTAAGGGCATCTTCGAAATTTTCGAGGTGGACGACACGATCCAGCGTCTCATCTTCGACCATGCACCGTCGACCGTGTTGCGCGAACGCGCCCGCGAGATGGGAATGCGCACGTTGCGCGAGGACGGGATGCTGAAAGTGGCGTCCGGCATGACGTCGCTGAAGGAAGTCCTTCAGGCCACGATGGGCGACGCCGACTAGCAGATGTGAACACGCGGTGTGGCGTACGCGCCGCAGGAAGAGAAAAAGAGGCTTTTTTCATGGCAACAGAAATTACGATGAAGGATCTCCTCCAGGCGACGATCGACGAAGGCGCGTCGGACCTCCACGTCCGCGCCCTCATGCCGCCGGAACTGCGCGTCCACGGCGAACTCGTGGCGATTGCCGACGAGGCGTTCACGGAAGAGGACACCTACAAGCTCTGCACGGAGGTCATGACGCCGGAGCAGATTCGCGAAGTCGAAGAGAAGGGCGGCGCGGACTTCGCCGTGGCCCATGAGGACGGTACGCGCTTCCGCGTGTCCGTGTTCAAGGAGCGTAAACGCTGGGGATGCGTGTTGCGTATGATTCCGTCGAAACTCCTCACGCTGGAGCAGATCGGTCTGCCCGACACGGTGAAGGAACTGCTCTTCAAGCCGCGTGGATTGATTCTCGTCACGGGGCCGACGGGTTCGGGTAAGTCCACGACCCTCGCGTCGATGCTCGACGTCATCAACCAGGCGCGTGGTGTCCACATCATCACGATTGAAGACCCGATCGAATTCTACCACACGTCGAAGAAGTCGCTCGTCACGCAGCGCGAAGTCGGCGCCGATGTGCCGTCTTTCGCCGAGGCCATTCGCCGCGCCCTGCGTCAGGACCCGGACGTGATTCTCGTGGGCGAAATGCGCGACCTTGAAACGATCAGCGCGGCCATCACCGCCGCCGAAACGGGCCACCTCGTGTTCGGTACGTTGCACACGACGGGCGCGGCGGAGACGATCGACCGTATCGTCGACGCATTCCCGACCGACCAGCAGGAACAGGTGCGGACCCAGTTGTCCGCCGGTCTGCAAGCCGTCATCTCGCAGATTCTGTTGCCGAAGCTCGGCCCGGACGGACAAGTCCACGGTCGCGTTGCGGCGTTTGAAATCATGCTCGCCACGCCGTCCATCCGCAGCCGTATCCGCGACAACAAGACGTTCCAGATTCGCTCCGACATCCAGACGGGCGCGAAGTACGGCATGGTCACGCTCGACACCTGCTTGATGGGCCACTACCGCAACGGCTTGATCAGTTACGACGAACTCATCACGAAGAGCCAGGATCCGGACACGGTCGTCGCGAAACTCCGCGAAGAAATGGGGCAGCGCTAAATGGCGGAAGAAGCACCTTTCGATCCCCTGTTGGATTTGCTCGTTCAGAACGGTGTTCTGGACGAAGAGGCCGTCGCCACCGTCCGCGAGGAACAGAAGGCTCAAGGCGGGAAGTCGACGCGGGACGTCATTGTGGACGGCGGCTACATCGACGAGGACTCCCTGCTCGGCATGATGGCCGCCTACCAGGGCTGCGAGGTGATCAACCTTGCGGACATGGAAATTCCGGCCGAGACGCTGGACGCGATTCCGGCGTCGATCGCCCGCATGTACAATGTGCTGTGCGTGGGTGTGGATGATTCGTCCGTCACGCTCGCCACGGCCAATCTGGTGGATCCCCGCGTTTCCGACGAAGTCTCCTTCGCGCTGTCGAAGGAAGTCCGTTTCGTCATGGCGCGGGCGAAGGATGTCAACGACCGAATTTCCCAGCACTACGGCGATGCCTCCGATTCCGTGTCGGACATGCTCAACGCGCTCGGTCAAGGGCTTGATTCGGACGAGACGCTCAAGAGCGATCCGAACGATGTGGCGGCTCTTGAAGGCGCGGCGAACAACAACGCGATCGTCAAGTTCGTGAACATGATTCTCTACCAGGGCGTCGTGGATCACGCGGCCGACATCCACATCGAGCCGTTTGAAAAAGATTTCAAGATTCGCTACCGCGTGGACGGCGCGTTGTACGAAGTGAAGGCGCCCGACGTTTCAATGGCGCCCGCCATCATCTCCCGTGTGAAGATTATGGCGAACCTCAACATCGCCGAACGCCGTGTGCCGCAGGACGGCCGCATCGCCATCACGGTGGCCGGGCGTCCCGTCGACCTCCGTGTGAGCTGCCTCCCCACGACGCACGGCGAATCTGTCGTGATGCGTATTCTCGACCAAAGCACGACGTCGCTCGACCTTGAGAACGTCGGCCTCCCGGAAGACGTGTACGAACAGATCACGATGGACATCGAGAAGCCGAATGGCATCATCGTGGTGACGGGGCCGACGGGTTCGGGCAAGACGACGACGCTCTACTCCGTCCTCCGCCGCATCAACACGATCGACTCGAAGTTGCTGACGGCCGAGGAACCGGTCGAATACGACATGGAGGGCATCGTCCAGGTGCCGATCAACCATGAAGTGGGCAACGACTTCCCGAAAGTTCTTCGTGCCTTTCTGCGTCAAGACCCGGACATCATCATGATCGGCGAAATTCGTGACTTGGAGACGGCGGAAATCGCCATCCAGGCCGCGTTGACGGGCCACCTTGTGTTCTCCACGCTGCACACGAACGACGCGGCCGGCGCCGTGATGCGTTTCGTCGACATGAACGTGGCGCCCTACATGGTGGCGTCCACGCTTGAAGCCGTGCTGGGGCAGCGACTGCTCCGTACATGTTGCCGCGAATGCAAGGAATCCTACGAGCCGGACAACGAGACGCTGGATCGCATCAACTTGACACGCGACCAGATTGGCGGCCGCCCGTTCTACTTCGGCCGTGGTTGCAAGACGTGCAACGGTACGGGCTACAAGGGACGCAAGGCCATCTTCGAGTATCTGCGCGTCTCGAATCCGATTCGCGAACTCATCAACGCGCGTTCGCCCACGCTGATCATCCGCGAGAAGGCGCGGGAACTCGGAATGCGGACGATGCGCGAGGATGGTGTACGCGCCATCCTCGACGGCTACACGACGGTTGACGAAGTGTTGCGCTACACCTGATGGGCGGCTTCTGCCGCCGGCGGGTTGCCGCGCGCGAGAATTTTCTCGGCCAGTTCTGCGGCGCCCACGTGATGCCAGGCATCGAGCGTCAGACGGCGGCCGTCGGCGGCGTGGACGCGGAGGATGCCTTTCTTCTTCCAGTCGGCGTCGTCCACGCGGGCGATGTCGGCAAAGCGGAACGGCGTCCCGCCGGTCAGCGAACCCGTCATCTGTTCCTCGTCCCACGTGAGCGTCTGGCATTTGACGCGCCAGGCGCCGATGCCGACGACGGCGGCGGCGATAAACAGGAGGCCCGCGAACTGGAACTGGCGGTCGGTGGTGGCTTTCCGTTTCTCGGCGAAGTTTGCGTAGTCGAGGTTGTGGAGAATCTTCTCCTTGAAGGTTGCGTCGTCCATCGCGGGATAGCCGATCGCACCGTCGTAGAGGAAGTACAGGCACAGGCCAAAGAACAGGGCGGCCACGCCGAAATGGCGGATGGCGTATTCACGGTTGATTTTCAATTCCATAGTAGACAGTATACCATGGATCAGGACGGAATGAAAACGGAAAGGACGTCGAGGCGTGAGATGCGTCGCGCTTGATTTTGAGACGACGGGCGTCGTCAAGGGCTGGCCGAACGAACCTTGGCAGCTGGGATTGGTTGAACTCGTCGACGGCGAACCCGTCCCCGGTACGCGCTGGGAAACGTATTTCCATGTGGCGGCAGATCGGCCGTTCTCGCCGCGCGCGCCCGGTCGATGGGCGGAGATGCGCACGACGCTGGACGAAGCGCCGACGATGATGGACGTCTGGCCCGAACTGTCGGCGCGGCTTGTCGGCATTCCGCTCGTCGCGCACAACGCGGCCACGGAACGGACGATTCTCGTGCGGGCGGCGCCGCTGACGCCGTTCGGGCCGTGGATTGACACGTTGGCTCTTGTTCGCAAATTCTGGCCGCTCCTCAAATCCTACGCGCTGGGCGACGTGATTCATACGTTCGGTCTGCGCCCGCGCGTCGACGCGCTTTGTCCTGGCCGCACATGGCACGACGCGCTCTACGACGCCTGCGCGGGTGCCGTATTGCTCGCGCATATTCAATCTCTCCTCAAAGGCACGGCCTACGAAAACCTTTTGATTCAGTCCAAATGAAACGATGAAGGATTCTGCTGCTCCGTGCGTCATGCAAGTGGTTCGGGTAGGGGCGGCGGCGGGGGATTCAGGGCGCGTTGAAATTTTTATTGAAAAAGTTTATCCACCCCCTTGCACACAACCGTCCGCTATGATATACTACACACCGTTTTCACCGCTCCAATTGCGAGGATAACTCAGTTGGTAGAGTGCCACCTTGCCAAGGTGGTTGTCGCGGGTTCGAATCCCGTTCCTCGCTCCATTTGGAAAGGTGGAAATACCTGGATGGGAGCATAGCTCAGCCGGTAGAGCAAGTGACTCTTAATCACTGGGTCGTGGGTTCGAATCCCTCTGCTCCTACCATTCAGGATTTTTCGGCTAGGTAGCTCAGTTGGTAGAGCAACGGACTGAAAATCCGTGTGTCAGCGGTTCGATCCCGCTCCTGGCCACCA
>CAZTHR010000004.1:0-25475 GCA_964613265.1 uncultured Lentisphaeraceae bacterium
GCATTGCAGGATGTTCCCGTTATGGTATAATCAACGCTCAAATTTTCGGGAACATAGGATTACCATGGCGGTTCAATACGACGATTCGAACATCAAGCACCTGAATGCGATGGAGCATATCCGTCTGCGTCTGGGCATGTACATTGGCCGGGCGGGCGATGGAAGCGACTACGACGACGGCATCTACGTCCTGCTAAAGGAAGTCATCGACAACTCGATCGACGAGTTCATCATGGGCTACGGGCGGCGCGTCGAAATCGGGCTGGACTGGAATTCCGGCGCTTGTCGCATCCGCGACTACGGGCGCGGCATTCCGCTCGGCAAGGTGGTGGACTGCGTGAGTGAACTGAACACGGGCGGCAAGTTCAACACGGAGAGTTTCCAGTTCTCCGTGGGCATGAACGGCGTCGGCACCAAAGCGGTGAACGCGCTGTCGGATCGCTTTTTCGTCCGTTCCGTACGCGACGGGGAATATTCCGAGGCCCTGTTCGAGAAGGGGGTGCTGAAATCGAAGAAGCGCGGCAAGCTCAAGGATGCGTCCGAGCGGAACGGCACGTGCGTGGAGTTCATTCCGGACGCGACGATTTTCAAGAAATTCCGTTTCCGCGAAGAGCACGTGATGCGGCGTCTGAAAATGTACGCCTATCTCAACGCGGGTCTGACGCTGGATTTGAACGGGCAGAAAATCGTGAGCGACGAGGGTCTGCTGGATCTCATCGCCGACGAGGCGCAGTTTGAAAAACTCTACCAACCGTTCCACTTCCGCTCCAAGCAACTTGAATTCGTCTTCACGCATACGAACCGTTTTTCAGAGGAGTACTACTCGTTCGTGAACGGTCAGCATACGACCGAGGGCGGTACGCATTTGAGCGCGTTCAAGGAAGGCCTGACGAAGGCGTTGAACGAGTACTCTAAAAAGAAGTTCGATGGCGACGACATTCGCGAGGGCATCATCGGCGCAATTTCGGTGCGCATCCAAGACCCCGTATTTGAAGGGCAGGCCAAGACGAAACTTGGGTCGCCTGAAATCCGCGCCGAGCTCGTGGCGGAGGTGAAGAAGTACGCCGAAGAGTTGTTCCACAAGTTTCCCGCCGAGACGGACAAACTCGTCAAGAAGGTGGAGGAGACGTCCAAACTCCGTAGCCAGCTCAACACGATCAAGAAACAGGCGCGCGAACGGTCGCAGGCGGTGTCCGTGCGCGTGCCGCAGCTCAAGGACTGCAAGAATCATCTCAAGCTGGACAAAATCGACAAGAAGACGGGCCTCCACGAAGGCGAGCAGACGATGATCTTCCTCACGGAAGGGCGGTCCGCCGGCGGTACGCTGGGCAACGCGCGTGACGCGATGAACCAGGCCGTCTTCTTCTTGCGCGGCAAGTGCCTCAACACGTGCGGGCTGAACAAGGACGTCCTCTACAAGAACGAGGAGTTCTTCAATCTCATCAAGACGCTCGACATCGAGGAGACGTTGGAACACCTTCGTTACGGCAAGATCATCTTTGCGACGGATGCCGATGTGGACGGGCTTCACATCCGGATGCTGCTGACGACGTTCTTCATGCGTTTTTATCGCCAGTTGATTGTGGACAAGCGCGTGTTCATTCTGGAAACGCCGCTCTTCCGTGTCCGCAACAGCAAAAACCAATTCTACTGTTTTTCCGACGAGGAGCGCGAGGCCGCGATTCGGAAGTGCGGCAAGGGATGCGAAATCACCCGCTTCAAAGGTCTTGGCGAGTTGAACGCGAAGGAGTTCAAGGAATTCATCGGGGCCGACATGCGCCTGACGCCCGTCGTCTGCACGGAGGACACCGACGTGGAGAAGACGATCAAGTTCTACATGGGGGCGAACACGCCCGACCGCAAGGACTACATCATGGAGAACCTGGTGTGCGATTCGCAGGATTTCTGACGTCGGCGGCACCGCGTTTGGATTTGGATAGTTTTCAGCGTTTGAACGAGACGAGATGAGTACGAAAGACGACAAGAAGAAGACGGACGGCGTTCCCGCAGAGCCGCCCAGCCTGTTCGACAACCTAGATATGTTCACGCCGGCGGACGCGGGCGGCGTACCGGCATCGGATGCGGAACCGCCGCCACCCGCCGATCCGGCCGTTCCCGCCGCCGCCTCGGTCATCCCCGCGCCGGGGCTGACTGGGCGCGGCCCGATGCGCGACCTCTACGATTTCAACTTCCGCCACTATTCGGCCTACGTGATTTGTGACCGCGCGATTCCGGCCGTGGAGGACGGTCTGAAACCCGTACAGCGGCGGATTATGCATTCGCTCTGGGAGAAGGACGACGGCAAGTACACGAAAGTGGCCAACATCGTCGGTCACGCCATGCAGTACCACCCGCACGGCGACGCCTCGATCGGCGATGCCCTTGTGGTGTTGGCGAACAAGCTCTGGGGCGAGGGGAAGGGCTATCTCATCGACGGTCAGGGCAATTACGGTTCGATCTACACGGGGATGCCCCACGCCGCCACGCGCTACATCGAATGCCGCCTGACGGAACTCGCGCGCAAGGAGGTCTTCAACAAGAAGACGACGGACTTCGTGCCGAACTACGACGGCCGCAAGCAAGAACCCGTCTACCTGCCGGCGAAAATTCCGCTGTTGCTGATGATGGGCGCGGACGGTATCGCCGTGGGCCTTTCCACCGCCATCCTCCCGCACAACTTCATCGAACTGCTCCAGGCCGAAATCAACATTCTCCAGAAGAAGCCCTACGAAATCTATCCGGACTTCCAGCTGGGCGGCGTGATGGATGTGGGCGAATACCAGAACGGCCTCGGCAAGGTGAAAGTCCGCGCCGTCATCGAACCGCTCGACAAGAACCGTCTCGTCATCACCCAGCTGCCGTGGGGCGAGACGACGGATTCGATTTCCAATTCGATTGAAGACGCGGTGAAGAAGAAGAAGGTGCCGGTTCGCAAGATCCATGACCTGACGTCCGAATCCGTGCAGATCGAACTCGAACTCCAGGCGGGCGCGTCGCAGGAGAAGGCCATCACGGCGCTCTATGCGTTCACGACGTGCGAGAAGTCCATTTCCTCGCGCCCGATCGTGCTCGACGGCGGCCATCCGAGGATGATGACCGTCAACCAGATTCTGGAGAAGAACGTCGAGCGGTTGATGTTCCTCACGAAACGCGAACTGGAAATCCGTCTGGGCGAACTCGACGACCTCTTCCACGCGCGGACGCTCGACCGCATCTTCATCGAGGAGCGCATCTACAAGCGCATTGAGACGGAGAAGACCGAGGATGGCGTGAAGACCACGGTTATCGAGGGTTTCAAGCCGTTCCGCGCGGAACTGCGGCGCGACGTGACGTTGGAGGACGTGGAACGTCTGCTGAAAATTCCGATTCGCCGCATTTCGCAGTTCGACATCGACAAGAACCGCAAGGACATCGAAAACATCCTGTCGGAGGAGGCGCAGGTGAAGGACGATCTCGTTCATCTACGCGCCTACGTGGTGAAGTACCTCAAGGGGCTGATCAAGGCCTATGCGAAGAACTATCCGCGTTGTACGAAAATCGCCACGGCCGCGTTCAAACAGGCGGACGTGCGGAAGCTCACGGCAAGCGAACTGACGATTCGCTACGACAAGGAGAACCACTTCGTCGGTTCCGGTCTGCGCGGCGGCGATGAGTTGTTTAAATGCTCCTCCCTCGACCGTCTGCTTTTCGTTTGGAAGGACGGGCGCTACAAGATGTCGCCGCCGACGGACAAGATCTTCGTCGACAAGAACCTGCTGGAAGTCTACCTGTTCAATCCGGAGAAAGACCGCGACAAGGAGTTCGTCTGCGTCTACGAGGAACCGCTCTACGGTTTCGCCTACGTCAAGCGCTTCACGTTCGGCGGCATGATCAACAACAAGGACTACCGTCTGGCGCCTGAAAAGAGCAAGTTGCTTTTCCTTGCCGCCGGCTGCCCGGAACAGATCTACGTGAAGTTCAAGCCCGCGAAGAACCAGAAGATCCATCAAATGCTCTTCGAGCCGCTGAAACCGCAGGAAAAGGCCGCCGGCGAGAAACGTCCCGCCGTCGAACTGCGCGGCGCATCCGCGCGTGGCATCCAGCTGACAACGAAGGCCATCGCCCGCATCGCGACGTCGAAACCCGCCTGGTGGGATGACGCCGAGGGTTCGCGCGGGGTCGTGCTATGAGACGCGGCTTCGGGAAATATTTTGGACAAATGGACATTTCTGCTTGTTTTCTCCCCGAAACCGTTGTATGATATTGTCAAACTAGGTTCAGGGCAACTTGGACAAGACGAAATGCAAACCCAAAAAGAGAGGTGACTTATCGCTCAGTTCACTCGGTTTACTCGCGTAAACTATAAAATCCGCGTGTCCGCGGTTCGCGTGCTCGATTCCAACGGGCAGATGCTCGGCGACATGCCGACCGCGCAGGCGCTGCGTCTGGCGAGCAACCAGGGGCTTGATCTCGTGGAGATTTCCCCGAACGCCAATCCGCCGGTCTGTAAGATCATGGACTACGGCAAGTTCCGCTACGAGGAATCCATCAAGGCCAAGAAAGCGCGCAAGGCGCAGAAGACGGTGCAGGTCAAGGAAATCAAGTTCCGCCCTGGCACGGACGTCGGCGACTTGCAGCACAAGCTCCGCCAGATTCGCGAGTTCTTGGGCGAGGGCGACAAGGTGCGCCTTTCGTTGCAGTTCCGCGGCCGTGAAAACGCCCACCGCGACATCGGTGAGGACATGATCGCGAAAGTGCTGGACATGCTCAAGGACGAATGTTTCGTTGAGCAGGCGCCGCGTACGGACGGGCGTGTCCACAGTTGCATGATCGGGCCGCCGCGCGCGAAGAAAGCGCCGGCGTCCAAACCGCAAATCTCCGTGAGCAGTTCGGAGGCGGCCGCGCCGGATGCGCCGTTGCCACCGAATGGCATCTCGATTTCGGTTTCCTGACCGTTCTCCGTTCCGCGTTTCGTGCGCGGAACGGATGTACAAAAGACAGGGCTGACAATGGAATTTTGGAATCGGAAAGCCGAGACGATGGGGGGCGACGAACGCGCCGCCCTCCAGTTGCGGGGGTTGCAGACGTCCCTCGCGCAGATGTGGAAGAGCGAATGGAGTCGTGCGTGGCTGATGCGGAACGGCGTGGACGATCCCCGCGCCGTGGCGTCGTTAGACGATCTGGTGCATCTGCCGTTCTTGACGAAGGACGATTTTCGCGACGCCTATCCGTTGAAGATGTTGACGGTCGACCGACGGGACGTGTTGGAGTTCCACCAGTCCTCCGGCTCGACGGGGACGCCCGTCGTGATGGCTTACACGCAACGCGATCTCGACCAGTGGGGCGAGTGCATGGCGCGGTGTTTCACGATGGCGGGTCTTGAGGCGGGCGACGCATTCCAGATTATGCCGACGTTCGGCCTCTTCAACGGCGGGTTCGGCTGCTACCATGGCTGCCGTACGGCGAAGCTCTTTTGCGTGCCCGCGTCGAGTGGCAACACGGAACGCCAGATTCGGCTGATGCGCGATTTCCAGGTGAAAGGTTTCTGCAGCGTCGTGAGCTACGTGCCGCGTCTGATTGAGAAGCTTGACGCCGATCCGTCGGGCGATACGGACATCCCCTCCTTGAAAGTCGGCATTTTCGGCAGCGAGACGTTTTCCGACGAACTCCGTCAGCGGATTGAGAAGCGTCTCCACATCGACTGTTTCGACATCTACGGCATGACCGAAACGGGCGGCATCGGCACGACGGGGCAGGACTGCAAGGCTCATTGCGGCATCCACGTGTGGGAAGACCAGTATATCACCGAAATCGTCGACCCCGTGACGGGTGCGCCCGTGCCGGACGGCGAATACGGGGAAGTTGTCTTCACGTCCCTCACGCGCGAGGCCATGCCGATTCTCCGCTATCGGACGCATGACGTGTCGCGCATCGTGTCGCGCGCGCCGTGCGCCTGTGGGCGTACGCATCTGCGGCTGGATCGCATCACGGGGCGGACGGATGACATGCTGATCGTCAAGGGCGTCAATTTCTACCCGCGTCAGGTCGAACAGGCCTTGATGGAGATTCCCGGCGTGAAGGACGAGTTCCAGATCATCCTTGAAAAGAAGAACGGGATGACGGACGTGACGATCAACGTCGAGGCCGAGCCGGGCGTGACGGGGCATCAGGTGGCCAAGCATCTGCGGGAGCGGCTGGGCTTCCTGCCAAAGGGAGATGTCTTCCCCGTTGGTTCGTTGCCGCGTTCCGAGGGCAAGGCCCGGCGCGTGATCCGAAAGGATCTCGACTAGCCATGGCGCACCCCGTCCGGCAGATTGCGGGAGGGATACGGATGGGGGTGGGTGTGTTCGCCCTGTTGGCGGCGCCGGTCGTTCGCGCCGCCATGTCCAATACCAACACCGTCCAAACGGCGACGAACGCAGTTCGGACGGTTACGTTGCTTGTGACGGGGTACTGCAACTGTTCCAAATGCTGCGGGTGGGAGATGCGCGGTTTTTGGTGGTGGCGCAAACCGGTCTACGCCTACGGGCCGTTGAAAGGGAAGCGGAAGCAGGTCGGTGTGACGGCTTCCGGGAAGACGGCGCGGCACGGGACGATCGCCGCCGATCCCAAGGTGTTCAAGTTTGGTACGAAGATGAAAATCCCCGGCTATGGGACGGGGGTTGTCCAAGACGTCGGCGGTGCAATCAAGGGACAACACATCGACATTTGGTTCAGCGACCACGCGAAAGCGAAACGCTGGGGCAAGCGCCGCCTCAACGTCCAGATTCTACCCTGACGTTTCAAAGGGCTTTATCCAAAGGGGGGAAGTGTGGTAGAATACGTACTCCATGCTTGAGGTTCGGCATATATCATTCAGTTGGGGGCGGACGCCGCTTCTCGAAGACGTCACGTTCCAGGTGGCGCCGGGCGAAGTCGCCGTGTTGGCGGGCGCCAATGGCGCGGGGAAGACGACGCTGCTGAAGATTCTCGCCGGGTTGGTCTACCCCGTTTCGGGCACGGTCGTGGCCAATGGTTTCGATGCGTTCCGCACACCGCTGCGTTATCGCCGCCTGATGGGCTATCTGCCCGAACACGCGCCGGCGGATGAGGATATGGACGTGCGGGCGTACTTGAAATACCGTGCCCTCCTGCGGGGTGAAATGACGAAGAAAATCCGTCACCGCGTTGAGGAGGCGATGGAACTGTGCGGGCTTGAAGCCCAGGCCGAGACGCGAATCGGTACGTTGTCGCAGGGATTCCGCAAGCGCGTGGCGTTGGCGGATGCGTTGCTGTTGCGCCCGCACTTCCTTCTTCTGGACGATCTGCTGGCGGGGCTGGACTGCGAGACGCGCGGTTCGCTCGGGCGGATGCTTGCCGCGCTTTCCTCGTTCGCGGCCGTGCTCGTCTCCGGCCATGAACTTGACGAACTCGCCCCCCACGCCGCGAAGTTCATCGTCTTGAAAGGCGGGAGCGTCTACGGCGCGAAAACGCCGGCGGGCGTGCGGACGATTCTGCAATCGGTTGAACCCGTGGCGGGAGGCCGGCCATGAAGACGCGGACGGTGCGCGTGATGTTTGGTCGGACGTTCGGTCGCTTGTGGCGATCGGCGACGACGCGGATTTCGGCGGGGATGTTCCTTGCCGCCTCGTCGGCGATGTTCGTCCACTACCTGTTGCGCGGCGACGGTGGCACGACGCCCGTGGCGGCGTTGTGGGCGGTGTCGGCCGTTTGGACGCTGCCCGTGTTGGCCGCGCTCCTGACGATGCGTCTAATCGCCGAAGACCGGGCCTCGGGGCGGATGGATGTGATTTTGACGGCGCCCGTTTTGGAGCGCGACGTGGTGCTGGGCCGTTTTCTGGGCGCATGGCTGATGACGCTGTTCACGACGGCCCTCTACCTCGTCGTGCCGCTCGTGCTGTTGCCGAAGTGTGCGCCGGCTTTCCACGGGAAGTTGACGCTCCTGTCGTTCCTGCCGGCGTTCGGCGCGTTGGCGCTCCAGTCGTTCCTCTGGTGTGCGTGTGGCATCTGGGCGAGCGCGTGTTTCCGCCAGCCGGCACAAGCCGCGCTGGGTGCGCTGGCGCTCATGCTCGGTCTGCCGCACGCCGTGTTCCATGCCGCGTATGCCTGGCTGCCGGCGTTGCGCGCCCGGTTGTCCGACATGCCGTTTTCGGCTCACGTCGTGGACATTGCAACGGGGATGGTGCCGGTGTCGACGCTCGTTTTCTATTTGGGCGTGGCGTTCTTTGCGCTCTTCGGGGCGTCGAAAACGGTGGCCAGTCTGCGCTTTCGCGGGCGCGGGGCGCGTGGGCGGCGCCTTTCGACGCATGGCGTCGTGTTGCTCGCATTCGTCTTTTCCTGTCTGCTCGTTGGCGTGGCCGTCCGTTACGGGCACGACGTACCGCTTCGCGCGGTCGCCGAGATGTCGCCGCGCACGAAGCAGATCCTTTCCGATTTGCACGGCGAGCCGGTGCGCGTGACGAGTTTCCTCGCGAAGAAAGCGCCCGAATTCCGGGCGGTGGATCGTCTGCTGCGCGGCCTCGCGGCCACGGCGCGGATGACGGCGGGCATCCGCCTCGACGTCGCGAACGTGGATCCGCGCTGGGATCTGGGCGCGGCCGAACGTTTCGTTCGTGCGGGAACGCCGGAGGGGACGATCGTTTTCGAGCGTGGCCGCAGCCGCGTGGACGTACCAGTCGCTTCGCTTTTCCTGTCGGCAACAAACGGCGCGGTGGCCGTTTCGTCGGACGGCGTGTTCGCGGGCGAGGCGGCGTGTGCCTCCGCGTTGCAGAATTTGGCGCGGGCGTCCACGCGGAAGACAATCTACTGGACGACGGGCCACGGCGAGGCCGCCTACGATTCCTACGACCCCGTGTACGGTTGGAGCGAGATCGTCCGCGACTTGCGCGTCGATGGCTACCGTCTCGCGACGCTCGACTTGTCCGCCGAGTTGTCCGTGCCGGCCGACTGTTCCGTGCTCGTGGTGGCGGGGGCGCGTGAACCGTTCTCCCGTGCCGAGCGGGCGCGTGTGGGCGGCTGGTTGCGGAAGGGCGGCCGGTTGCTCGTGCTGGCGGGGCCGCAGCCCAACGCCGGCGTGGGGGCGCTGTTGGCGGACTGGGGCGTTCGTTCCCTGCCTTACACGGTCGTATCGCCGCGAACCCAGACGGGGAGCGACGTGGTTGTGACGCTGGCGCCCGACCACAAGATCACCGCGCCGCTCGCGGGGTCGACGCTGCTCTTCGAGGGCGCCGTGCCGCTGGAACCCGTGGCGACGACGAAACTCGCCACCCGGGCCGAGACGAAAGCCGTGGAAGCCGCCGGGGCGGATCGCGTGGAGATCCTGCCGCTCGCCCGCACGGATGCGGCGGCCTGGGGCGAATCCGAACCCGACCAGCGGCCGTGGACGTTCGACCCGACGCTGGAACCGGGCGGGCCGTTGACGTTGGCGATGGCGCTGGAGCGCGGCAGCGGGATCTTGGAAGACCTCGATCTGCGCCCCACGCGCATCGTCGTGCTGGGCGACACGTCCTTCGTCACGAACGGTGCGTTGCAGCAGCGGGCCAACGCGAACCGCGATTTCTTCCTCAACGCCGTCGCGTGGTTGGCAGGGCTGGATGCATTGACCGCCGCGCGGACGCCGGGCGGCATGGTCGTCACGGGGCTTGACCGGGCGGGCTGGATGCGCTTCGGCGTCTGGTCGGTCGTCGTCTTCCCCGGCGTCGTGCTCGTGTTCGCGGGGCTGGCCGCGCTCCGCAGGAGGCGCCGCGCATGACGAATCGTCGTTCCTATCTGTTCTTCCTGGCGGGCATTCTCATGCTCTCCGCGCTCGTGTGCCTTCTCGAATGCCGGCGGTGCGCCGAGGCGGCCGACGAAGTGCGGACGACGCTCGGTTCGTTGCCCGTCGGCGAGGTGGCGGCGCTCGAACTCCGAAAGGGCGACGCGCTTGTGGCCGCGCTTGTGCGGACGAATGCGGACGAATGGGTCGTCCAGCGGCCTTTTCGCGCCCGCGCGGCCGACGCGCCCGTGGCGCGGCTGCTCGACGTGGCGTTGCTGCAACCGGTCGCGGATTGGCGCACGGCGCACGAACTGGACGCCCTGCGAATGGACTGGGCGCATTTCGGTCTTGCGCCCGCGTGGTCCACGTTGACGTTGACGACTTCGCGCGGGCGTTCGGAACGGATTTTCTTCGGCCGCCGTTCGGCCAGTGGCCGCGAGGTCTATGCGGCGGTCGAAGGGCAGACGGGCGTGTTCATGCTGTCCGCCGACGCCTTGTCCGCGATTCCCGCGACGGTCGACGGTTTCCGTTCGCGTGCGCTACTGCCGTTTGTGCGCGAAGACGTGGCGGGGCTGGACTTCCGTGTGCCGAACGTCGCGTTCGTCAAACTCGTGCGCCAGGAGACGGGGTGGCGGTTGACATCCCCGGCCGACGCGCCGGCGGAGACGGCGCACGTCGACGCGCTGGTGGATTTTCTGACGGCCGCACGAGTCGTTGATTTCGTGCTGCCGTCGGCCATGCGTCTGCCCGCGCCAGGGAGCGCGAACGTGATTTCGCGCGACACGCTCGCCATGTACGGGCTGGCGGACGAATCCGGCCTTGCCGTCACCGTGCGCGCGGCGGACGGCGGTCGCGACCAGATTGTCTTCGGCGGGCCGGCGGGGACGAACCGCGTGTATGCGCTCGTGCGCGGTGGCGAGGCCGTGGTGACGGTGGACGCCGCGTTGGCGGATCGCTGCCGCGTGGGCGAGGCGACGTTCCGCGATACGCGCGTCTTCCCGAATGTCGACATGGCCCGACTGAAAAACATTTCATTGACGTTGGGGCCGATGGTCTACGTGCTCGTGCAGGGCAGCAATGGCGTCTGGCGGCTGGAATCGCCCGTCGCCGCGCCGGCCGATCCCGCCGTGGCGGCCGCCGTTGTGGAGACGGCGTTGCATTTGAAGCAGAACGACGTGCTGGACGCCGCGTCGGCGGATTCGGACGATAGCGTCCGCGTGACGGTCTCCACCGAGGGCGCGCCGCCAACGGGCGTGACGGTGCCGCGGCGCGTGTTTGGGTTGGGCGGCGCCTTCGCGGATTTGCGCTCGAAGACGATGTTCGAACTCGATCCCACGTCCGTGCGGCGCTTGACGTTGACGTCCGCCGCCGGTACGACGAATCGCGAAACGATCGTCGTGCGCGATGCGGAGAAGGGCACGTGGCGGCTGGCGCGTCGGACGGGCGCGACGGAAGCGCGGATGCTGGACGTGGACGCCGTGGGCCGTCTGCTCGCCGCAATCGTTCGCGTGGAAGCGGTTGGCGTGGAGACGGTGTCCTCGACGCCGGACGACACGGCGCGGTGCGGTTTGCTGAGCCCCGCGTTCACGCTGACGGTGGATGTGGAATCCGCAGACGCCGTGCGGCGCAACATTCTGCTGGGCGGCGCGGCGCCGGGCGGCGGACGCTACGCCACGGTTGGCGGGCTGGACGCCATTTTCATTCTTTCGCGCAAGACGGTGGCCGATTTGACGGCGCCGATTCTGCGCTAACATCTGATGGACGATATTTTGAAAGGACGACAAACGTGAGCATTCAAACGGTTCTGATCACGGGGGGGAGTGGGTTTCTGGGCATCAACTTGATCCGCCATTTGCGCGCGCGCGGTGTGTCGGAAATCCGCGTGTTGGATATCGCCGACTTCGATTATCCGGAGAAGGCGGAACCCTGGCTGAAATTCACCAAGGGCGACGTGCGCGACGCGGCGGCGATGGATCGTTGCGTGGAAGGCTGCGATGCCGTGGTCAACACGGCCGCCGCACTGCCGCTCTATTCGCCGGAGGACATTCGGACGACGGAAGTGGACGGTGCGAAAAACGCGATTGCATCGTGCCGGCGTTTTCACGTGCCGCGTCTCATTCAGATTTCCTCGACGGCTGTCTACGGCGTGCCGAAGAAACATCCCATCTACGAGGACGACCCGCTCGTCGGCGTGGGGCCGTATGGCCACGCGAAGATCGAGGCCGAGAACCTGTGCCGGGCGGCACGTGCGGCCGGCGATCTCTGCATCCCGGTCATTCGTCCGAAATCGTTCGTCGGGCCAGAGCGCCTGGGCGTGTTCGCGCTTTTCTACGATTGGGCCTACACGGGGCATGGCTTTCCGATGATTGGCAGCGGGAACAACCGCTACCAGCTCATGGACGTGGAGGATCTTTGCTCGGCCATTTGGCTGGCGATGACGCGCGACGCGGCGGCCGTGAACACGGAGTTCAATATCGGCGCGAAGGAATTCACGACGATGAAGGAGGACTACCAGGCTGTGCTCGACCGCGCCGGGCATGGACGGAAGATTCGCGGAATGCCCGTGAAGCCGCTCGTTTTCATTTTGCGCATTCTCGAAAAGCTCCATCTCTCGCCGCTCTATCCGTGGGTCTACGAAACGGCGTCGACGGATAGTTTCGTCTCGATCGAACGGGCGGAGAAACTTCTGGGATTCCAGCCGAAGTATTCCAACAAGGACGCGCTGATCCGCAACTACGACTGGTACGTGGCGAACCTCGATTCCTTCAAGGGCAAGACGGGCGTGTCGCACCGCGTACCGTGGAAGCAGGGGCTGCTGGCCTGTGCGAAGTGGTTCTTCTAAAAGGAAGTACGAGGTACGCCCATGAGCAAGCGAAATCCAATGGACAAGCGGATGCCGTCGCGTCCGAACCGTCCGAAAGCCGGCGCACGTACGGCCACGTCGGCCGGGACGATGACGGGCGAATTGCGCATGGCCCGCAACGGGGCGGGATTTCTTGTCGATCCGCAGACGGACAAGGCGACGTGGATCGAGGCGCCAGATCTCGGCACGGCGTTGCCGGGCGACACGGTGACGATTCAGGTGAAACGCGACGGCAGCGGGCGTGTGACGAAGATCGTCGCTCGCGCCGCGCGGAGCGTGGTCGGCACCGTGGTGGGCGTAGGGCACTTCATTCAAGTTGAACCGCTCAACCCCGCGTACCGGCAGACGTTCCTCGTGCCGGATCTCCACGGCGCCCGGTTGGGCGACCGCGTGGTCATGCGCCTTGTGCGGTGGGACAACCCCGTGCTCGCGCCGCAAGGCGAAATCACGGATGTCATCGGGCCGGCGGACAATCCGTCGCTCGACACGTTGTCCGTGATGAAACAGTACGACTTGCCGGAGGCGTTCCCCCCGGACGTCCTTGCCGCCGCCGAGGAAGTCGCGGGACGGCTCGCCGACCCTGGCAAACGGCTCGATCTGCGCCGCAGGTACATCTTCACGTGCGACCCCGCGTCGGCGCGTGATTTCGACGATGCGCTGTCGTTGGAGACGGACAAGAAGGGCAACCGCGTCCTGGGCGTCCACATTGCCGACGTCTCGCACTTCGTGACGCCCGATTCGCCGTTGGATCGCGAGGCGTACGAGCGCTCCACGAGTGTCTACCTTGTCGATAAAGTCGTGCCGATGTTGCCCGAACAGCTCTCGAACGGCGTTTGCTCCCTCGTGCCGGGCGAGGATCGTCTGGCGTTCTCCGCGTTCCTGACATTCGACGCGAAAGGTGTCTGCATTGCGCGTCGGTTCGCGAAGTCCGTCATCCGCAGCAAGGCCCGCTTCACCTACGAGCAGGTGATGGCCGAGCTGGACGGCAGCCCTGCGCCGGCGGGCAGCCGGAAGTTGCGTCCGAACGAACGCAAGACAATCCGCGCAATCAGTGCGTTGGCGCAGCAGTTGCGGGCGAACCGCTTCGCCGCCGGGGCGTTGGACATGGACGTGCCCGAGGCGGAAATCAAGCTCGACGCGCAAGGCATGATGACGGGCATCGCCGTGCGGCCTTACGACGCATCGCACCAAATGGTGGAGGAGTGCATGGTGGCGGCGAACGAGGCCGTGGCCACGGAGCTTTGGACGCAGGGCGTGAAGATTCTGGCGCGTCTGCATGAGCCGCCGGACGCCGATCGTCTGGAAGAACTGCGCGGCAATCTGGCCGCGATCGGCATCTCCTGCGGCGATTTGTCGAATCAGCGGAATCTCGGACGCTTCCTCAAGAAAATCAAGGGGACGCCGTTGGAAGGCGTCATCTCGGTGATGGTGCTGCGGTCGATGAAGCGGGCGGTCTATTCGGCGCAGAGCATCGGGCATTTTGGTTTGGCGAAACGGTACTACGCGCATTTCACAAGCCCGATTCGCCGCTATCCAGATCTTGTGCTCCATCGCCAGTTGGCATCGTGGATCGCGGGGCGTGGCGGCCGTGTGGACATTGGCTGGCTCAAACGTGCGGCCGATCACACGAGCGAACGCGAACAAGTGGCCGACGACGCGGAACGCGCGTTGACGGAAATCAAGAAGTACCGCTATCTGCAGGCGGTGTTGGATGGCGCGATGTCCGGCGTCGCGAATCGGTTTGACGCGGTGATCGGCAAGGTGACGCGCTACGGCGTGTTCGTCGATCTGCCCGATTTGGCCGTGGGCGGGATGGTCCACATTTCAAAGCTCGCCGACGACTACGTGCGCTGGAACGAGTTCGACGGATCGTTGTCCGCCGGCAAGCGCACGTGGCGCGTGGGGCAGAAAATGGTCGTGCGCGTGGTCGAAGTCGATTTCGCCGGCCGCAAACTCGACTTCGTGCCGCTCGTCGAGGCGCGTGTCGCGCCGCCGAAGAGGCCGTCGCGTCCGTGCGGAAAAGGCCGTGCGTGTGATTTGAAAAAGAAAGGAAAGAAAGCATGAAATTCGTTTTGACCGTTCTTCTGTCTGCTGTTGTTGCCGTCTGTTCATCGACGGTTTCGGCCGCCGGGCAACCGTCTGCGGACGTGCGCGTGGGGACGTACAACATTCGTCTGGCCACGGGGGACATGGGGACGCCCAACGCTTGGGAGAGCCGCAAGCAGGATGTTGTCAATCTGATTCGCAAAATGGACCTCGATGCGTTCGGGTTGCAGGAAGTGCGGCCGGAACAGGCGGCCTATTTCCGTGAACAGCTGCCGGAGTGGGCGTTCGTCGGCGAACATCGCGGGGCGGATCGCAAGTCGGACGAGGCGTCGCCGGTCTTTTACCGCAAGAGCCGGTTTGAGGCGTTGAAGAGCGGGACGTTCTGGTTGTCGGAGACGCCCGACGTGCCGGGTGTGAAGGGCTGGGGGGCGGCGTGTCCGCGCGTCTGTTCCTGGATGTGGCTGAAGGACCGCAAGACAGGCAAGACGTTCTGCTTTGCCAACACGCACACGGATCACGTGTCTGCGCTGGCGCGTAAGAACGGGATGC
Source organism: uncultured Lentisphaeraceae bacterium (assembly GCA_964613265.1). GTDB lineage: Bacteria > Verrucomicrobiota > Kiritimatiellia > RFP12 > UBA1067 > RUG572. The sequence goes on from CAZTHR010000004.1 coordinate 15,192, forward strand.
TGCTCGTCATTTCGCGGATGAAGGAGTTTGGCGGCAACGCGCCCATCGTCTTCACGGGCGACCACAACTGCCGCGAAGTCGAAGACCCGGCCATCGCGGTCGAGGCGATTCTCGACAACGCCCTCTACGTGTCGCAGACGCCGCCCACGGGGTCGTGGCGCACGTTCTCGAACTGGAACTTCCGTGAACACGAGGCGTTGATTTCGGATGCGCTCAAAGAACCGAAGGCCGCGCGCAACGCGAGCGCGGCGTTCGGTCCGCGGATCGACTACATCTATGTGTCGAAAGGTGTGAAGGTGAAGGCGTACGCCACGAGGAACGATGTGCGGCCGGGGACGAAGCTCTATCCGTCCGACCACTTCCCCGTCACGGCCGTCGTTGAGTTCTGACCGGCGTGTGCGGGGCGTGGCAGAACGTCGTTTGAATGTGAAATGGATTGACGAGGAGGATTGTTATGGACAAGATGAAACTGTTTCGATGTGGTTCGGCGTACGTGTGTGCGCTCGTCGGATTGTGGATTGCGCCGGTGTTTGGCGGGACTGGTGAGCGGATGGACGTCTGGCCGGAGGGAAAGATGCCGTCCGTGCAGGCGAACCAGCCGTTCAAGCCGTACATGGTGTGGTTCACGCCGAAAGAACGGAAGACGGACGCGGTGCTGATCGCCGTATCGGGCGGCGGTTATGGCGGCAACGCCATTGAGGGCTTCGAGGTGTCGCCGATTCGCGACTACATGCTGGCCAAGGGCATGACCGTCGTCACGATGCGCTACCGTACGCCGCGTCCGAAAGGTCTGCCCAAGCACGTCACCGCGTGGCAGGACGCCCAGCGCACGGTGCGGGTTGTCCGCCACGAAGCGAAGCGGCGCGGGCTGGATCCGGATCGGATCGGCTTCACGGGTTGTAGTGCGGGCGGGCATTTGGCGATGATGGTGGCCGTTTCGTCGCAGACGCCCGCCTACGCGCCGGTCGATGAACTCGACAAGTTGCCCTGCAACGTCAACTTCGCGATTCCCGTCTATCCCGCCTATCTGCTGACGGACGGACTTGACCAGTACAACGTGAAGAAGGGCAACGACCTTTCGGACGGCTTTGCGTCCGAACTCGCGTTCGACGCCGCCACGCCGCCGATGTGCTTCTTCCACGGCGACTGGGATGTCTGGTCGGCGATGGGCAGTGTCCGTGCCTACCACAAACTCCGCACGATGGGCCTCCCGGCCGAACTGCACGTCTTCGCGTTGGAGAACCACTGTTTCCAGAGCAACCCGCGTCCCGGTACGCCCGCGTTCAACTGGAAAGACCGCGCGTGGGAATGGCTCGTTTCGCTGGACGTCGTGACGGGGCATCCGGCTACGTGGACGAAAGACTGGAAGTCGGCGTTTCCTACGTGGGGCAAGCTCGAACAGGCGGCGGACTTCGAGCCGGGGGCATGGAGGGCCATCGAGTGGGGTGGGCAGATCGTCACTGCGTTCAAGGACAGCCCCATCTGGCTCAAAGGCGAATACGGCGATTTTGAACTCGACTTCGAGTACCGTCTCGACCCCGGCGCAAATTCGGGCGTGATTATCCGCTGCTCCGATCCGGTAAACTGGATTCCGAATGCTGTTGAAGTCCAGCTGCTCGACGACGAAAACGCGAAGTGGAAGGACGAATTGCCGAACCGGAAGGGGGCGGGCCTTTACGGCCACCTCGCGCCGCGCGTGGCTGGCACGACGCATCCGGCGCGAACGTGGAACCGCATGACGATTCGCGCCGAGGGCCGGCGCGTGAAAGTCGTCAACAACGGCGTCGTGACCGTGGACGCCGACTTGGGCGCGTGGACGAGCGCGAAGGTCAATCCCGACGGCAGCCCGATTCCGTCGTGGTTGAGCCGCCCGTGGGCCGAACTGGACGTGAAGGGCCGCGTGGGCTTTCAGGGGCGTCATGGCGACGCCAGCCCCTGTTTCCGCAACGTCCGCATCCGTGCGCTCGCGCGTTAACGTGCGGCTTTCGATTTTTGATGTTTATTCACGAACCACAAAAAGAAAAGGAAAAAGAAATGGCACAGGAACTGTTTAGCGTCAGTCGCCGCAATTTTGTGGCGAGTCTCGGTGCGTTGTCGCTCACGGGATATGGCATCGACCTCGCGCCGAAGTCTGATTTCAAGGGCAAGGTCGAGGGGCGTCGTCTGAAACTCGCCTCCGTCGGTTGCGGCGGCATGGGCGGCGCGGCGACGGAAAGTCTGATTGCGGCCGGCTGCGACCTCGTGGCGGTTTGCGACATCAATCCGGGCGCGTTTGACAAGTGGGAGAAGAAGTACCCCGGCATTCCGAAGTTCACGGACTACCGTGACATGCTCAAGTTGATGGGCGACAAATTCGAGGTCGTGCAGGTGGGTACGCCGGATCACACCCACGCCTACATTTCCATCGACTGCATGAACGCGGGCAAGCACGTCTACGTGCAGAAGCCCCTTGCGCGGACGGTCGAGGAATGCGAACTCATGCTCCAGACCTCCCTCAAGACGGGGCGCGTTGTGCAGATGGGCAACCAGGGGCATCCGGGCGTGTGGCGGTACAAGACGATGCGCGATGCCGCCGTGTGGGGTGACGTGAAGGAACTCTACAGCTGGTCCGATCGTCCTGTGTGGCCGCAGGGCATGAAGGCCTATCCGAAACCTTCTCCGCTGCCGGCCGGCTACGCGCCGAACGCCTGGGATTGCTGGTGCGGGCCGAGCGCGGACCATGGTTTCTCGACGGCCTACCATAGCTTCTGCTGGCGCGGTTGGTGGGACTACGGTTGCGGCGCGATTGGCGACATGGCCGTGCACAACGCCGATCCGGCGTTCTGGGTGTTTGAACTCGGGCTGCCGGTCTCGGTCAAGGCCGACACCTACGGCGAGGGACCTGTCACGATCGCGTATCCGAAGAAGTCGCGCATCGAAATGACGTTCGCGCCGAACAAGTGGATTCCGAACGGCATCAAGCTTACGTGGTTCGACGGCCATCTCCTGCCCGACGTGGACAAGGTGCCGGGGCTCAAGGACTACGCGCTTGCGAACGCCGCCCGGCGCGAGGCGAAGAAGGCCGAGGATGCGAAGAAGGCGGGCAAGCCCTACACGGCGCCGACTGCGCCGCTCGCTCCGGTCGTGCCGGACAACGGTGTGATCATCATCGGTTCGAAGGCGACGACGATTGGCAACTCCCATGCCAGCCGTCCGTGCTGCATCGCGGGCGACAAGGCGACGACCGAGAAGGCCATTGCCGCCGGCGACAAGCTTTCGAACTACAACCACTATCGCGAATTCGTCGAGGCCTGCTTGGAAGGCAATCCGGCGAAGTGCGGTTCGCGTCTGGGCTACGCGGCGCCGTTGACGGAGGCGCTGCTCATCGGCTGCATCGCCCTCCGCTTCCCCGGCGAGGAACTGAAGTTCGATCCGAAGACGATGAAGTTCACCAACAAGCCGGAGGCGAACGAATTTCTCAAGGCGCCCAAGCGCGGCGATTGGGACTTCGCGAAGCTCACGGCGCGTTGATGCGTGTGCGCCGCGTGTTCCCACGCGAACCGCCGTGTTGTGCTATAATTCAAACGTGATGAAAAACGTTTTGCCGATAATAGTCGCCGTTCTCTGCCTGGTCGCCGGATCCGTCCGTGCGGCGGGGCGGGACGACGTGCGCGTACGGGCGTGGGAGACACGCGACCGCGCGGCCGTTCTGCGTTGGTTCGAGGATCATCAGTTTGGTCGGACGCCGCTTGGGCGTCCGGCGGACGAGGTCATTGACGCGCGGAGCGTGTCGTGCGCCGGCGGGAAGATCCGCATCGGCATCACGGCGGTTTTGCCGGACGGGGCGTCTGCGGCGCATCCCGTTCCCGTGTTCGTGTTCGGCGATCATTCATGCGCGTCGAAGCCGCCGTATGCCCCGACGGTGTACGACGGCATTCCCACGAACGCGATCACGGCGCGGGGCTACGCCTACGTGACGTGGAATTTCAACGACGTCTGTCCAAACGCGGCGCTCTACTCGAAAGACCTCGCCCGTTGGGCGGACGGCGTGATCGCGTGGCAGGCGACAGGTGACCCCGCGTCGCGGGACGTTGTGCGTTCGGCGACGGGTTGGGGCACGATCGGCGCGTGGGCCTGGGGATTCAGCCGCGTGATGGACTGGATCGAAACGCGACCGGAACTCGATGCGCGGCGCGTGGCCGTCGTGGGCCATTCGCGTGGCGGCAAGACGGCGCTCTGGGCGGCCGCGCAGGACACGCGCTTCGCGATGGGGGTGTCCAACAACTCCGGATGCGGTGGCGCGAAACTCAACGCCTATGACTGTCCGAAGAGCGAGCACATCGGGCAGATTCTCCACAACTTCCCCAACTGGTTTTGTCCGAACTACGCCGCGTGGATCGGCCGCGACAAGGAGATTGCGCATGATTCGGACGACTTGCTCCGCCTCATCGCGCCGCGCCTCTGCTACGTGGCGAGCGCGTCGGAAGATCCGTGGGCCGGGCCGCCCGCCGAAAAGGAGGCCTGGACGCGCGCGCACGACATTTGGAATGCTTACGGTTCTCCCGAACGCATGGGCTACCATCTGCGGCCGGGACGGCACAAGTTGACGCCGTACGATTGGGAGAAGTTTCTCGATTTTGCAGACAAGTACATGAAGTAGAAGGAAAGGCCGGGATTGATGAAAAAGATGATTCTTTCGCTGGCGGCGTTGACGGGTTGCAGCCTGTTCGCCGCGAATGTGGTGGCGCCGTATGGCGACGTGACGTTGAAAGGCCCGATGGGCGAACGGTTGCAGACGATGTTCGACAAGCATCTGCTGGCGACGGACACGGAATACATCACGGCGCCGTTTTTGGAGAAGACGGAACGCCGGAACTGGTGGCAGACGGAATTTTGGGGCAAGTACATGCATGCCGCCATGCCGTTCTGGACGTACTCGCAGAACGCGCAGTTGAAAAAGCAGATTGACGCGGGGCTGGCGAACATTCTCAAGAGCCAGGAGCCGAGTGGTTATATCGGCAACTACCCGGACGAACTGCGGTGTGGCGAAGGCTGGGACGTGTGGGGCATGAAGTATACGATCATGGGGTTGTTGCACTACTATGACGGTGCGCCTGACACGGAAGAGGGGAAGAAGGCTCTGGCGGCCGCCCGGCGCGTGTGCGACTACGTGATTAGTCAGCTGGGGCCGAATGGCCAGCGTGGCGTCCATCTTTATCAGACGGGCAACTGGAGCGGTTTTGCGAGTTCGTCGATTCTCGAACCCGTCATGTGGCTCTACAATCGGACGAAGGATCAGAAGTATCTTGATTTCGCGACCTACCTCGTGAAGGACATGACGGAGGCCGAGGACGGCCCGCGTCTGCTCGACCTCGCGCTCAAAGGGATTTCCGTCGCCGACCGCAACGGCTACGGCAATACGCCCGACAAGAACGGCGGCTATGTGATGAAGCACAACCGCTGGAAGGCCTACGAGATGATGAGCTGCTATCAGGGGCTGATCGAGTATTCGCAGGCGACGGGGCGCAAGGATCTGCTGGACGCGGCCATCGCTACGTGCGACCAGATTATCCGCGACGAGATCAATATCGCCGGCGGCAGCGCGGCGTCCGAAGCCTGGTTCCACGGCGCGAAAAAACAGCACCTGCCCTACACGCGCTTGCAGGAGACGTGCGTCGTCACCACGTGGATGCGGTTCGTCGAAACGCTCCTGACGATCACGGGCAACCCGAAGTACGCGGACGAGCTTGAAAAGGCGTTCTACAACATCTATCTCGCCTCGCTCAATCGGCAGGGCGACGAGTTTGCCGCCTACACGCCGCTCAATGGTTACCGGTATCGTGGCCACCACCACTGCTACATGCACACGAACTGCTGCAACGCGAACGGCCCGCGTGGCTTCCTCGCGTTCCTGCGCGCGCTCTTCCAGGCGTCCGACGACACGGCGATCATGAACTTCTATGCGTCTGGCAAGCAGAAGATCAAGTTGCCGAAGAGCGGCAAGGAAGTCATCTTCGAGTCGTATGCGCTCTACCCGAAGACGGGTTATGTGCGGTTGACGAACCACACGCTTGAAAAGGGGCCGTTCACGCTCGCGCTGCGCATCCCCGCGTGGAGCCGCAATACGTCGATTCGCGTCAACGGCCAGCCCGTCAAAGACGTCAAGCCCGGTACGTATTGCAACTTGTCGCGGGAGTGGACGATTGGCGATGTGATTGACATCGACTTCGACATGGCCGTGCAGGTTCACACGCTCGACCACTACGTGGCGTTCTCCCGCGGCCCGATTGCGTTGGCGCGTGACACGCGCTTCAACGACGGCCCGCTGGATGAAGTGTTCCGCCGGGGCGGCGTGCGTTCGGATCGTCCGCCCGCGTTCACGCCGGCGCGGAGTCCGAGCGAGGACATTTGGATGGCCTTTACGGCCTCCCTGCCCGTCGGTTCGCACCACGAGAATCCGGAAGGGCATACGTTCCCGACGATCCACTTCTGCGACTATGCGTCCGCTGCCAACCTCTGGGAACCGGGCAACGCCTGCCGCACGTGGTTTCCGGTGGAATACGGCCCGGACGAAAAAATCCCCGGCGAGAAGTAAGGAGCGGACATGAAGAACGACTGCGTGTTCTGCGCCATCGCCGCTGGCGAAATTCCGAGTTTCAAGGTCTATGAAGACGATCTCGTGCTGGCCTATCTCGACATCAATCCGTTCACGGTCGGCCACACGCTCGTGATTCCGAAAGCCCATGCAACGGGGCTGCTCGACACGCCGCCGGAACTTCTGAAAGAGATTATCGTGCGCGTCCAGAAAGTGGCCGCGCACGTGAAAGCCGTGCTGCCGTGTGATGGATTCAACATCCTTCAGAACAACGGCGCGGCGGCGGGGCAGACCGTCCCGCACGTTCACTTCCATATCGTGCCGCGTTTCGGCGCGGCCGCAGACGCCCTTTCCTTCGCCAACGGGAAGGGCGACATGACGGCGCTCAAGGCGTTGGCCGAACGGATTCGGATGTAGCATGGAACTACCGGACATACAGTACGAGACGGACGATTTCAGCGACATCCTGCGGAAGGATTCGCGATTCGATTCGCGGGCCTATGATTTCGTCCTGCGCGTCGTGGCCGAGGCCTCCGAAGCCGCGAAGGGACACGTGTCGGGTCAGGAACTGCTGGGCGTGTTCCGCGACTTGGCCTTGGACGCCTATGGGCCGCTCGCCTACACGGTGTTGACGGACTGGGGTTTGACCTGCTGCGAGGACGTCGGCGATGTCGTGATGAACCTCTGCAAATCGAAACGCATTGGTCGGTCGGAACAGGATTCGGCCGCCGACTTCATCGGCGGGTTTGATTTTCGCACGGAATTTCTCGATCCGTATATGACCATGATGTAGGGCGGCGTGCGAAAGATTGCGTTCCAGAGCAACACGGGCAAACCGGCGACGGTCGCGGCGCATCAGCGTCTGGCCGTGTTGGCGCGTTCCCTTGGCATGGAGGTCGTGGAGACGGCGCCGGAGGTCTTGGTTGTGCTCGGCGGCGACGGCACGATGCTGTCCGCCGCGCACCGTTTCCCCGGCACGCCGTTGCTGGGGTTGAACATGGGGACGCTCGGATTTCTGGCGAGTGTGGACGGGCCGCATTTTGACGATGCCATTCGGGCGCTTCGCGCGGATGCCTTTCGGATTTCGCGTCGGACGGCGTTGCAGGTGGAGGGACATCTCGCATGGAACGACGTCGCCGTGCGGCCGGGCGGGTCGGGTCATCCCGCGCTGATCGATTTTTCGGTGGACGGTCATCCGGCCACGCGCTTTTTCGCGGACGGACTTGTCATCGCCACGCCCACGGGGTCGACGGCCTATTCGCTGTCGGCGGGCGGGCCGATTCTGATGTCGGATCTGGCGGCGTTCGTCATCACGCCGATTTGCCCCCACGCGCTCTCGTCGCGTCCTCTCGTCGTGCGCGACACGGCGCGTTTCACCGTGCGCCCCGTCGTGCGGGATGGCGTGGAGACGGTGCCGTTGACGGTGTTCGCGGACGGGACGCCCGTTGCGGAACTGGCGCCGGCCGCCGCGCTGTCGATTGCCAAGGCGGAGACGACGGTGCCGCTCGTCGAACTGGAGGGCAGCAATCCATTTGAGGCGTTGAACCGTAAGCTTGGTTGGTCGGGCGCCGCGATACGATAAGAAAGCAACAGAGACGACATGAAGGAACTGGAAGAGATTCTCGGATACACGTTTCACGACAAGACGCTGTTGGCGCGCGCGATGACGACGCCCGCGTGCCGGATGGAAGTACCGACGGCGAAAGACAACCAACGCCTTGAGTTTTTGGGCGACGCCGTGTTCGGACTGTTGGCAGCGGATGCGGTGTTCGCGCGGTTTCCCGACGATCAGGAGGGATCGTTGACGGTTCGTCGGACGCACGTCGTCTCTGGCGCGACGCTCGCGGGCGTGGCCGAACGGATTGGGTTGCGGAAGTTTTTGAAGCGCAATGGCGGGGCGCATGAACTGCCGCCCCATGCGAAAGTGCTGGCGGACGCGATGGAAGCCATCATGGGGGCGGTTTGGCTGGACGGCGGGCTGGCGTCCGCGCGGGCGGTCTTCAAACGTTTGAATCTGCCGATCGACGAGAAGCTGAACGCCTGGAGTGAGAATCCAAAGGGGTTCGTTCAGGTACGGGCGCAGGCATTGCGCCCGTCGCGCAAGCCCATCTACGAGATGATCAAGGCGGAGGGGAAATCCCATCAGCCCGTCGTGACCGTGCGCGTGACGGTGCTGGGGTTGGGGAGCGCGGAGGCCACGGCGATTTCGAAATCGGCCGCCGAAGTGGCCGCCGCGACGGCGTTTGCCGAAAAGTTTTTCGCTGATCCGGTGTCGTGAACCTTTTTCGGTTTCGTGCGTTTAACTCGATGTTGTCTGCGGCGTATATCTGGGTTGCGGACGCATCAACGGATGGCGGAAATTGGACTGCCGTTGCAAACAAGGAATTAAAGGACATGAAGACAGCATTGAAACAGGGGTTCACCCTCATTGAGTTGATTATCGTCATCGCGATTCTTGCGTTCGTCACCGTGGTCGGCATTCACAGTTACGGCAACATCCGCGAAATCCAGGCCAAGAAGATGAACATGGCCAACATCAAGCGGGTCTACCATGCGTTGGCGACCTACGAGACGCTGCACAAAGAAGCTGGGTCGGTCGGATACTTCAACGGTTTCGATGCGCTGATAGACGTCTCGGCGAGCGGTGCTTGGTACGGGACGCCCGGTGAAGTCGAACTCGGCGATCGGAAGGAGGAGGAGGCTCGTGGGAGTAGAACCGTTTCTTGGGACGCGCGTACCGTCCACAACGGTCTTGGAATCTATGACGGTTCGTGGAAAGTCCTCGGCGCCCTCTACAATGCGGTCGGGCAGGGTTCCGGTGCCACCGACACGATGGAGGAGGCGCAGGCGAAGAACTGTGGAATGCGGAATACGAAACTTTACAGGCAGCTGGGGATCTATTATCTGTCCACAAGCGACGCCACGTTGCTCAGGGACGCGGGCGTGCGGACAGTGTATCTGCACAACCCCTCCACGCAGCAGGCATCGGGTTCGGGGCGTAATGGCTTTTGCACGGCCGTGACGACGAAGGACGGCGTGTCCCTTTCGGCCGATGGGCTTGAATGCAATGGCGGCGGGCCCGGCTTCCGCCCCGACATGTCCGCATTCTACCAAGTATACGTTACGAACGGGTTGCCCGTCGCGATGATTCTTCCGACGTCGAGCATCTATCGCGATTTGGGATATAACCTTGGCATGACGAACAACGTGCCGTCGGACGCCGAGGCAAAGGCGGCCGTGTCGTCCACGAAACTTCTCGCATTCGGCATCGGACACAACGCCGAATGCGTCTTGAACCAGCTCGGACTGGGAGAGGCGCCGTACAATCCGTTCTACGACAAGAAGAACTACCGCCAGTACATTGCGATTTTTGCCATTCGCACGGGCGGGCAGGGAGTCGACAGCACCTGCCGTCTTGCGGGGGTTGTCGACTGCGCGGGCAACACGTACAGGACGGCCGAATACGGTGTGAACTGGACGTCCCCGTTGGATGCACCGCTCGGCAACTGAGAACGAATTGATCTGATCCATTCGCGTTTCGCTTCGCGCGAACGACGTACGCCACCGGCCGCCCGTCACGGGCGGCCTTTTAAATATCAATCTCGTATTCCTCTCCGTCCCACGGTTCATCGTTATCGTTTTCCGCCATCGTTGTTCAGGTCAGCGTGTTCAAAGCAAAAACTTCGTCCGCACCGTAATCTCTTTGGAGG
>CAZTHR010000005.1:0-24313 GCA_964613265.1 uncultured Lentisphaeraceae bacterium
CCAGACGGCCTCCATCACAGCCCGTCTTCCGCCGTGCTGGACGTGAACGTGATGTCGCACCACGAGGCGTGGTCGCCGCTGGAATCGTTCGCCGGGCCGACATCGGAGATGAAGAACAGCCGGACACGCTTGCCGGCCCAGGGCGAAAGATCGGCGGCGAGCGTCTGCCAGCGGTGCTCCGCCGTCTGTTTCGCCGCAACAATGTGCCGCCCCGCCTCGTCCTCAACGGCAATTTGGTAAAGCGCCCCGTCGCCCGACGGACTGGAATCCAGTTTGCCGATCTGGACGGACACCTTGAGCGGCGTCTCCGGCAACCGTACGTTCCAGCGCATGAACACATACCCCACGCCACCCTTGTAGGGCGGATGCATATACCATCCCTGTTTCGCCACGCCCCCCACGACGGAAGTTGTCGGACGAATCCCCGCGCCCGTTTCGCCGCGCAGCACCTCCTCCGACCGGCCACGCAACGCCATGCCGCGCATAAACGTCTTCGGCAACGTGAAGACGGGTGTCGCGGCACGTTTCACGGCCGGCGGGCGCGTCCCCGCCACAAAGCGGAACGCACCCGCCAACGTGGCGGCGGACGGTTCACGCCAATCCGCCGGCCGGACGACGCGATACGAAAACGCTTTCGCATCCGCCGTCAGCCGCGTCCGCCCATCCACCGTGCGCGTCCGCGCCGGGCCAAGGGACGCTCCCGCCTCGTCCAACATCTCCACGGACACGGCTGCGTAGGGCAGCACGGCTTCGGACGCATGACGCAGGAAAACTTCATCCGTTCCGTTCGTCGCGAGAATGCGAATCAACCGTCCCGCCACCGCGCCGAACGGCGTCTCGAACCACGTCCCGCGTCCGTCCAGATAGACGTAGTGTGGCGACACGCAGGCATCCGCGCGAACGGGGATGGTGGATGTTGTTGTGTTGAACGGGCGGACTCCGCTGATCGATGCCACCTGCCCGTCGCCCGTTTCGGCGAACCAGCCGTTCGCAGGCAATAGGAAACGCCCGCCCGCCGAATCGCCCGGCGCATCCCACGCCAGTCCGTCGCCCGCCGCCGAACCGTTCGCCGTGACGATCGTACCGTCCGCATAACGCACACGCACCTGCGAGCGTTCGGTCGCGCCCGTCGCCAGCGCCTGGGATGTCGGGAGGAAGCGCCCGCCCGCGTCGGCGTAGGCGATCGACGCCACGTCCGCCTTCGCGTAACGCGCCGCCGGCGCCTGCAGCATCCAGTAGCCATTTTCCTCATCATCCGGTCGTCCCGTGAGGAAGTAGCCGATGTGGCCGAACGCGATTGTCGCCGTCAGGAAACGGTCGAGCATGAAACGGTGGTCTTTCGGCAGGGCGGCTTTCGGGAAGAACATCGTCGGATAGCCCATGCCGAAGTTGTTCGCGAGCGGATGGAGGCGCAGAAGGTCGAAATCCACAATCCACGGATTGAGATCGAGACGGTACCCCTGATCCTGCGCAAAATTGCCGTCATTCAGCCCGCAGTAGAGGAAGTGAACGCCGCCCTCCGAATAGACCGGCCCGTTCCAAAACATCCGTTGAAGCCCCAGGAGTTCGCCGTAGGCATAGAACGTCCCCGCGAACGTCCCGCCGCCCGGCACACGCGCGTCGTAGTCGCAACGCTCCCACGGCGACACGCACGTGTGGACGTCGCAGTAGCCGCTGTTGAATGCGAATTTGCCTTGCAACACGGGCACAATCTCCTCGCAGGCCTCGACCGCGAACGTCGGCTTCGGCGCATAGCAGCGGTTCCACGCCGGACGCAGTTGGTTGTCGGCCGCCCGCGTCACACGGTCGGCGTGCCAATACGCATTGATCGGCGCGAAATCCGTGTAGTTGTTGTACGGGCCGTAGAGATAGCCAAGCTCGTCGATCATGTAGCGCGTGAAGTCGCGCATTCCCTCATCCCCGCCCTTCCCCGGCGCGGGCTGTGTACGGAACGTGAAACTCTCGTTGCCGTCGCGCATACAAACCTCGTGGTCGCCGATGAACACCTTGTCCAGCCCGCGCCGCTTGCGGTTGCGCCAGTAGGCCTTGTCACGCGATCGGTCTTTCTGCGCCGCCATGTGGCACCACTGGTACTCGGCCGTCAGTTCTCGGTACGGTGACGGCGGATTCGGAATGGCGGGCAGAACGTCGGCGAATTCGGACGAGAACGACCAGACGATCCGCTCAAAGCAGGGATTGCGCGTCCCGTCCGTCTTCGGGCGGTACACCACGCGGCCGTGGACTTTCGCCGCGCCCGCGAACGTCATCACATCGCACACCGGCTCGGAAGCGTTCGATTGCGTCCAGTCCATCGTGGCCGCATGGAAGAACGGTCGCCCGTCGAGATCGAGGATCGCCACGTGCGGACGGTTCTCGCCGCCCAACATGCTGTAGGAATAGTACGGCACCGTGAACAGCCGTGCATCAGGAAACTCGGCCAACGCCCCCAAATCAATTTCCGCGATATCGGCCGGACCTTGCACCTCGGCGACGATGGACTGCCCTTCCACGCGAAAGACGGTCTTCACATCGTCCCGCGCCACACGCCGCGGCCCGTTCGACGTGGCGGTATAGACGCCCGCGCCCTGCGCAAAACGCCGCCACGTACCGCCCTTCACACGCACGGCGAGGTCGTCCCAATCAACGGCGGACGTCGGTGCACGGAACTCGATTTCGGCGGCGGCCTTTTCGGAAACAGGCGGAATGACGCCCGACGCGCGATTCGGGAACGGCAGTTCGCCCACACCCGTGTTCACGCCCGCCGGCGCGTCGGGAAACGCACGGTGCGGACGCTTCGGACGCGGCTTGAACGCGAGCGGCTTCAACTCTTCGCGATAGACGGCCAAGCTCGTCAACTCGATCTGCCGGTCCTTATCATTCGTGCCGCCCGTGACGATGAACCCGAGGAAGCACCCGCCGTCCGCCAGCCGGCGAAGGACGTCCGGCGCGAAACGCCGCTGAACGAGAAACCACTCCAGATGGCGGACATGGTAGACTGGCACGGTGAACGTGCGGCCGGCGGCATCCGCGAACTCGGCCGCGAGGCCGACGGACGGCGTCGACGCATCGCGCAGGTAGCTCACGTTGTTGCCGTAGACCCAGAAACTGATCGTGTCCGCACCCGGCTCAACGGGCACGGGCTGGGGCGGTCGCAGAGAAATGACGGGTTTCGGCCCCGTGGCGCGGTAGACGAGACGCGCCACGCCGTCGCCGAAAAGTTTGTGGTCGGATGTCTTGTGAAACGAGGCGACGGCGTTTGAACACGTCACCGTCCAACCGACGGGATCCACGAGCGGCAACAGGACGGGCCGGTCGTCCGCCTTGCGATTCGCCCACACCAATTCATACGGCCGCCCATCGACATCCGCCTCGGCGCCCATGCACACTGTGCCCAGCCCGCACAAGATCGCAAGCATGATTCCAATCCGGCATCCAATCTTAATTCTTTCCATGGCGTCATTATAACAAAACGCCGATGGCGGAGGCAGGGGTAAAAAGAGGAACGAATAACAATCAGGCGGCGAAGTGGGGGACGCGCGTGGCGATGTTGCCCAGATGGCGGGAGATGTCGCGCAAGCCGGCCAGGACGGACAGCACCGCCAGTTCCCCTTCCGGCGCACCGCCGGCGGACTGGACGCGCGCGGCGAACGAGTGGGTCGTCGTCCGCGCCAGTTCCTGAATCTTCCGCTCCTCTTCGGCCGGATCGGCCGCCGACGGCGTTCCCGCCCGCACGGCATGGACGGTCTCGTGCGCCAGCGTACGGACGCGGGAGACGACCGCATTCAATTCCGCCCGCACGTCGTCGGGCAGACCGTCCCGCCGGACACGCGCCGTTTTACGGTAGATGCGCAACGCAATGTCGGAGATGCGTTCGGCATCGTTGACGCAGTGGATGAGTTCGGGAATCATCTGCGCCTGGCGGTCGGTAATCTTGCGCCGCGAAATCTCAATCAAGTAGTTGCGGATGGACGTCTGCATCCCGTCGATGTCGGCCTCCGCCTTCTGGACGGAATCTTCGTTCACGTCGGCCTTGCCCAAACAGCTGTTGAGCGAGCAGGATGCCACCGTCCACGCGCGGCGCGTCATGTCCGCCAACGCCACCGTGGCCGCATGGAGCGCGACTTCGGGTGCGGCCAGCAAGTGCGGTTCAAGCGTTCGATTCTGCTGTCTGCGCTTCTCGGAGATAATCCATTCGCAGAGCCGCGCCAGCAGCGGAATGAACGAGGAGAGGACAATCACGTTCGTCACGTTGAAGAGCGTGTGGGCCATCGCCACGTAGCGGCCCGGATTCTCGCCCGCGAACGCATTGCCTTCCGTGCAGGCGTTGACGAGATGGAAGAACGCCGGAGCGCGGACGCCGGCGGCATTTCCGAAGACGAAGATGAAGGTCGTCACGAGAATCGTCGTGCCGATCACGTTGAAGAGCGCGTGGGCGAGCGCCGTGCGCCGCGCGTTCGCATTCGTGTTGATGGCGGCGAACGCGGCCGTAACCGTTGTCCCGATGTTGTCGCCCAACACAATCGGCACCGCCGTCCAGATGGAAATCAAACCCGACTGCGCCAGCGCGATTGTAATGCCGATCGTCGCGGACGAACTCTGGACGATCATCGTGCAAATCGTGCCGACGGCAACGGCACCCAATACGTTGCCGAACGGAAGGAAGCCGGACGCGGACGGTGCGCAATCGAACGACGAGAAGAACGAAACGAACGACGGCAGTTTCGCAACGGCGTCGAGTTCATGGCTCATCAAATTCATGCCGAAGAACAGGAATCCAAACCCCAGCAGCGTCCGCCACAGACCACGCGTGACCGTCCGGCGGGAAATCAGCAACCCCACCACGCCAATCACGACGGCGGGCATTGCAAGGTCGGACAAGTTCAACGACACGAGCTGCCCCGTGACGGTCGTACCGATGTTCGCGCCGAAAATCACGCCGATGGCCTGCGTCAGGGACAGCAGGCCCGCGTTCACGAAACCGACGGTCATCACGCTCGTCGCACTTGAACTCTGGATAATCGCCGTCACCACCGTGCCCGCGAGAATCGCCGCCAGACGATTGCGCGTCACATAGGCGAGCACGGCCCGCAACCGCGCCCCGGCGATCTGCGTCAAACCATCCGACATCAATCCCATGCCGTAGACGAATATCGCCAATCCGCCCAGGACGTTTACACCGAGTTGAAAGTAGTTCATAATCCTTATCCTTCTTTTTCGTTTGAGGATAGTCTATCGAAGGATTATGAACGGTTCGTAAAAAACGTGTTAGAAGACGATGAGACTTCCGTTAGGATTCGGTTAGGACGCGGCACGGCTACCAGAACACACGCACACGCACCTTGTTGCGCATGAAGAAACGGCGCGTATTCTTCAAGTGCGGGAAAAGCGGCTGGACGAGATGCCCCTGGTTCATCGGCACGACGACGACAGAGGGTTTGACACCGGTCTGCTGCAGTTTCTCCAAGTCCTCAAAAGACGTCCAATACCCCGTCCGATGCGCCAGTTCCCGATTGTACCAAGGGAACGGCCACGTGTCTTCGGGCGGCAGCGCCACGGCCACCAGCGGATCGGCGCAGGGCGCTTTCATCGCTTCGGACACGACACGCGCCAATTCCTTCACCTCCGGCGAAGCGTTCGCGTAGTTGCAGGGGATTTCCTTTGAATCGGGATCGTCGTTCAGCTTTTGGAGCGCGGGCAAACGGAACGCCACGATGCATCCCACCACGGCCGCAACGATCAGACGCGGCAGAACGCCCGCCCCCATCCGCACGAGAATCGCGTGGAGGCCAAACACCGCCGCCAGCACGAACCCCGGCAGAAAACGCAACGCACACCACGGCGTTTTGTAGGGAATGAGCGAATAGACCACCAGCAAAATCAGCGAATAGAGGACGGCAAATCCCCACGGCGCCAAACTGGGAAATTCAGACGGACGCGGCTTCTCCGGCTTGAAGCGGACGAAATGCGCGCGCTTGGCGTCCGCCCGTTTCCGAGCCAAACGGAGAAGCGCGAGACAGAGTGGCGTTCCCACGAACCCGACGATGACGAGATCGATTTCCGTGAACGGCGGATAGGCGAACAGCCATTTGAAATACTGGTTGAACGGATGGACGTGCCAGTTCGCACCCACCGAGGCGGCCGCGTCGCCCGCCGCACGGCCAAGGTAGGCCAGCGGCGCGGTGATGAACGCATGGTAGACGCCCATCCAATCCGTTCCAAGGGACGAATAGAGCGTGACGGACGTCAACGCAAACGCAATCAGCGCGAACACCACGTCCGTCACAGGGTGGGCGTAGACGACGGGCGGCGGTTCGACACCGGGTTTCGGCGGCGGCGCGTTCCGACGCCGCATCATGCGCAGGACGAGAAACGGCGCCCCCGCCAGCGCGGCGGCCGCGAAGGAAATCACGGCGGTCTCTTTCGTCGCGAACGCCAACCCCGCGAAAATGCCGAAGAGCAACGCCCAACTACCGGGCTTCAACTTGCCGTCGGGCCGCAGATAACCGACGGCCGAGAAGAACATGCCAATCAGGAAACAGGAAAGCAGCATTTCCTGGATGAAGTCCGTCGCGAAAAAGACGAAGAACGGCGCCGTCCCCAGCAACAGAACGAACGCCAACGCCGCGCCGACACTTCGCGTAATACGGCGGATGGCCTGAAAGCCGAGCACCAACCCCAGGATGGCGAAGACGAGCGGCGTGGTGCGCAACAATGTGCCGTCCAGCGTCTGCGTCGTCGAATGCCCCGCGATTTTCTGGAGCGGCGCGGCCGCGTAGTAAAGCGTTGGGCCGTGGTGATCGGTCGGCGTATACGTGTACTGCCCCGTCTCCAGTAAACGCCCCACGGTAAACGCCTGATTCGCCTCGTCGGGATGGAATGTACGATCGAAAATCATGGCTAAAGCGAAACTGGGACGAGACGGACGTCGCACATCGCGCACGGCAGGGCGAAATGAATCCGCCCCTCGCGCTGTTTCTTGTCGCGCCGCATAATCGGTTTCAAATCGTCGAACGCAAGCCCGGCGGGCAGTTCCGTCGGCAACCCGGCGGCGGCAAACGGCGCGGCGACCTGCGCCGGCCAATCGGCGGCGGCGAGGCCGAGACGGACGGCCAGACGCGCCTCCTCCACGACGCCAATGGCGACGGCTTCGCCGTGGTGGAGTTTGAAGTCGGTGGCGATTTCCACGGCATGACCAACCGTGTGACCCAGATTCAGCAGGGCGCGTTCGCCCTTTTCACGCGGATCACGGCGGACAACGCCCACCTTCACCGCCAAGGCACGGCGGACGTAGGCGGCCACGGCTGCCGGGTCTTTGAAATCAGGAAGAGAAAGCAATTCGGGATCGGCGATGAACGCATGTTTGATCGCCTCCGCAAGCCCGCAGCGGCGTTCCCGTTCCGGAAGCGTCGCGAGCGTCGAAACGTCCGCCAACACGACGGCCGGCGAATGGAACGCGCCGAGAAGGTTCTTGCCTTCCGGCAAATCGCACCCCGTCTTGCCCCCCGTCGAGGCGTCGACCATCGACAGGAGCGTCGTCGGCACGTTAATCCATGCAATGCCGCGCATCCACGTGGCGGCCGCGAATCCCGTCATGTCGCCCGTGACGCCGCCCCCCACGGCCACGGCGACATCGCGGCGGCCGAGACCGGCCGACAGAAACGCGCGCCAGATGGCGGAAACGGTCGAAACGTCCTTCGTTTCCTCGCCAGCGGGAATCGTCGCGCACGTGGCGTCGAGACCGGCTGCGCGAAGCGCCTGTACGGCACGATCGCCGTAGAGCGGCGCGGTGTGCGCGTCACAGACCACAACGGCGCGGGAGGTGAACCCGCAGGCGCGAGCGCGGACGCCCAACGTCTCGATCAGATCCGTCCCCACGCGGACGTCGGACGGCACGTCGCCCGACGTAATACGGAAACGGCCAAGCGCGATTTCCGCGCGGTCGGCGCGGACGTCGGGCGATTCATCGCCCTGCGTCTCCGTCTGCGTCAGACGGAGGGGAAAACTCGCATAATGCGCGGCGCGCGCGTCGAGCAGCGCGTGCAGTTTGTCCACGGCGCCCGCGAGCGGCCGCGTCCCCCGCTGCGCCATCACGCGCCGTTCGAGGACGGGGCGCGGCACGTCGAGAAAGAGGACGCGCCCGGCGGCCTCCGCCACGGCGCGGGCGGCGGGATCTACGAGTGCGCCGCCGCCCAATGCCACAACGCCCGCCGCGCGGGCGGCGACTTTCTGGAGCGCGGCGCGTTCACGCGCACGGAAACCGGTCTCCGATTCCCGTGCGAAGATGTCCGGAATGGAGACGCCTCCCGCATCCGCCACGATGACCGAATCGAGATCCGTAAACGGCACGTCCAGACGCGCCGCCAGAACTTGACCGAGGGTCGATTTCCCGCTGCCGGGAGGTCCGTAGAGGAAGAGGAGGTCGTCGTTCATGTTCGTCTTCAGGCCTCTTGCTTGACCGTGTTCTTGGCCTCGTTGACCTTCATCTTGCGACCCATGACGTCCTTTTCGTCGAGCGCCGCAATGGCCTTTTCAGCTTCGGGACGGTTCGGCATCACCACGAAACCGAAACCCTTGGACTTGTTGTTGTAGCGGTTGAGCACCACACGCGCGGTGTGAACCGCGCCGAACGCCTCGAACGTCTTGCGCAACGCCGGCTCGTCCATGTCGTAGCTCAGGTTGCCCACGTAGATTTCCACGTAGCCCGCCGGAATCGGCACGCGCGTTTCCGTGATACGGAGATCGCGGCGCGGCTGCGGCTGGGACGACCCTTTCTTCTGCTGCGTCTGCGGCGCGGCTTTCTTCGCGTTCGAGTTGCCCGCGCCCTTGCTCAGACGGCCGGCGACGAAACCAACGGCCGCGCCCACGACGGCCGCGATACCCAGGGAGACCGGACACAGCCCCGCCGACGCCGAACAACTCGACGCCGCTTGGGCAAACATCATCATACTCATTTCTTCTACTCTACCTTTCTTCTCTTCTTTCCCGTCGGCGTCTCCAAACGTCAACCCGCGAGGAACCCGTCGAGTTTCTTGAGACGCGAGGGGTGACGCAGCTTGCGCAAGGCCTTCGCTTCGATCTGGCGGATGCGTTCACGCGTCACATTGAACTGCTTGCCCACCTCTTCCAACGTCCTGGAGAAACCGTCGGTGAGCCCAAAACGGTAGTCCAGCACCTGCCGCTCACGATCCGTGAGCGTCTGCAGGATTTCGCCCAACCGTTCACGCAGCATCGAGTAGGCCGTCTGCTCGGACGGGTTCTCGGCCGTCGTGTCCGGAATGAAATCGCCGTACTTGGCGTCGTCGTTGTCGCCGACCTTCGACTGGAGGGAAATCGGCTGCTGCGCCATGCGGCGCACCGCGCGGACCTGTTCGGGCTTCATCTCCATTTCGAGGGAGAGTTCCTTTTCGGTCGGTTCGCGGCCCAGTTTCTGAATCAACTTCTTCTGAACGCGCATCAACTTGTTGATCGTCTCGATCATGTGCACGGGGATGCGGATCGTCCGCGCCTGATCGGCAATCGCGCGCGTGGCGGCCTGACGAATCCACCACGTCGCGTACGTCGAAAACTTGTAGCCGCGCGTGTACTCGAACTTCTCGACAGCCTTCATCAACCCCGTGTTGCCTTCCTGGATGAGGTCGAGGAAGCTGAGGCCACGGTTCATGTACTTCTTCACAATCGAAATCACGAGGCGGAGGTTCGCCTCCACCATCTTCGTACGAGCCTCTTCACCCCGATGGAGGAAGTCGCGCAATTCGCCAAACGTCTCCAGAAATTCCTCCGGCGGCATCCCGAACCGCGCTTCCAGCTTTTCGATTTCGGCGCGGACTCTCCCCAGTTCCGTTTCACGCTTCTTGGAGGGGTGCTGGCCGAGGAGCGCCTGCTTCTGCGACAGAAGGCCGCGATAGGGCAGATAGATCGTCTCGTCCGCCTCACGGCAGAGCGTTTCCAACACCTTCTGCTTGAAGTTCAGTTCCTCGTAGGCCTTCCGCAGTGCGTCACGCGCGTTTTTGACGGTCGTCTCGGCGCCCCGGATCTGCGCGTCCGTCATTTTCTTGCGCTGGCTCATGACGGCCATGTACTTGTCCTGCGCATCGTGCAACCGCTTGGCGACGTCGGTCAACATCTTGCGGAGTTCCGGCAGACGATCCATGTAGGCGTCGCGATTGTCGTCAAACTTGTCCGTCACCACACGGTCGAACCGCTCCTGCATAGCCTCCAGCTTGGCGAGCAGACTCAAGTACATGCCAGGCGTGAACGCGAACCGGTTGAACAGATCCTGCGTTTTCTCCTCGGACTCCTCGATCCGCTTGCAGATTTCGATTTCCTCCGTCTGGCTCAGAAGCGGCACCTGCCCCATCTGGTGCAGATACATGCGGATGGGATCGTCGAACAGCTCCTGCGTCCGCGCCTTCTGCGACAACTTGTCGAGCGTGCTGTCCTTGTCGGCAATGAACGCCTCCGTTTCGCGGGAGTCGATCACGCGCACACCGAGCTTGTCCAGCATCGTCTTGAAGTTCTCGATCGCCTTCTCGGTGTCCGTCCCCTCGTCCAGCAACGCGCCCCAGGGCATGTGCTGGTCGAGAATCTCCTTCGTGACAAACCCGCCGTTACGCTCGGAGATGTGAACGAGTTCGCTCACAGCGGCCTGGATTTCGCCGAAGCGCATCTCGCTGCCGCCCTCGAAACTCGTCATCGTCTCCCCGTCGCCGTCATCACCGAACTCGCCGCCCGACATCGGAGAAAAGACATCGGCAATGAACGAATCGCCCAGCACGGACGGATCGGGCACATCCTGTTCGTCCGCCGGCAAATCATCAATGTTCTCGGCCGCCGCGACTTCCCGCGCCACGCTGTCAAGATTCAAATCACGCGCTTCACTCTCCGCATCGTCCAGCTCACCGCCAGGGGCGTCCAGGAACACCTCGGAGGAAGACGTCTCGTCCGCATTCCCAACGGAAACGTCTTCCTCCGCCTCGACGTCCCAATCCTTGGCGGATTTCCGCGTCCGTTTCTTCGGGGCAGAATCTTCCTTCTTCGCGGCCGAACCTCTCTTCTTCCCTGTTTTTCCGATTTCAGCCTTTTTTTGCGTATCTTTTGTCGCCATGTCCACTCCAGGGTACAATCCTAGTTTAGGGATAAAAAGTCAAGAGGATAGAATATCATTTTCCGAAGCGCGTGTCAAGGGGTTGCGCTCAAACAAAGTTTTTGCTAAAATATGCGCAATTTTCCCGAAATGGAAATTTAAAAAAGGAGCATCATCGTGAACAATCCCGCGCCTGCCGCGAAATCCGCCTATGCCGCCGCCGGTGTCAACATCGACAGCAAAATGGAGGCGTTGAAAGCCATCAAGACGATGGTTGGAACCACCAAGACCCCGAACGTCGTCGGCGGTATCGGTTCGTTTGGCGGACTGTGCAAGTTGCCGAACGGAAGTTCAAAGGACACGCTGCTCGTCGCGTCGTCGGACGGCGTGGGCACGAAACTCAAAATCGCCTGCATGATGAAGAAGCACGACACGGTGGGTCAGGACATCGTGAACCACTGCGTCAACGACATTCTTGTCCAAGGTGCCCGTCCGCTTTTCTTCATGGACTACGTCGGCACGTCGAAGTTCGACGGCCCCGTCTTCAAGCAGATCGTCGCCGGCCTCTGCAAGGCCTGCAAGGAGAACGGCATGGCGCTTCTCGGCGGTGAAACGGCCGAACTCCCCGGCCTCTATCCCGCCGGCGAGTACGATCTCACGGGCACGATCGTCGGCACCGTTTCGAAGAAGGACGTGATCACGGGCAAGTCCATCCGCGCCGGGGACGTCGTGATCGGCCTCCCCTCCGGCGGCCTCCAGACGAACGGCTACTCCCTCGCCCGTCGCGTTTTCTTCGACATCTGCCAGATGTCGCCGCAGGACAAGTTGCCCGGCACGAATCAGACCGTCGGCAGCGCCCTCCTCGCCGTCCACAAGAGCTTCCTCAAGCCCGTCACCAAGCTGCTGGATTCCAAAATCAAGATCAACGGCATGGCGCACATCACGGGCGGCGGATTCCCGGACAACATTCCGCGTGTCCTGCCCGACTCGGTCGTCTGCGAAATCGACCGTACGTCCTGGACGGTGCCGACGGTGTTCAACTTCATTGAACGCCAGGGCAAGGTGGAGCATGACGAAATGTACCGCGTGTTCAACATGGGCATCGGTTTCGTCATCATCCTGCCGGCGGATCAGCTGCCCCGCGTCAAGACGCTTTTCCGCAATCTGCGCCAATCCTGGAAGCAGATCGGCGTCATCCGCAAGCGCAAGGGGGACAGCCCGCAGGTTGTCTTCTCCAAGTAAATCCGTCCAAACACGACGGTGGTACGCAAAAGTCCGGCGAACGTTGCTCGCCGGACTTTTTTTTTCTTCATTTTGTTCGTTTCGTGTCTCAGTGAACCACGCCCTGCACGTAAGGGCGATCAGCTCGGATCCTCACTTTCCGCCGAAGAAATAGCGGTTTGCGTTATTGTAGGAAATGTCGGCGACAAGTCCGCCCACCCATGCGAGATCGTTCGGGATTTCACCACGTTCAATTTCCTCGCCCAACTTGGCGCAGAGAATGCGGCGGAAATACTCGTGGCGCGTATAGCTCAAGAAACTGCGGCTGTCCGTCAACATGCCGACGAAGTTCCCCAGGCATCCCAACGCCGCCAACGCCTCGATCTGCTTCTTCATGCCATCCTTCTGGTCGAGGAACCACCAGGCGGCGCCGAGTTGGATCTTGCCGCGCACAGGCCCCTTTTGGAAGCAGCCCATCAACGTGCCGAGCATTTCCGTGTCCTTCGGATTGAGCGAATAGAGAATCGTGCGCGGCAGCGCGTCTGCCATCTCCAGACGGTCGAACAGGCGCGACAGATTCGCCGCCACGTTCCAGTCGCCCATGCAGTCGAATCCCGTATCCGGCCCCCGCATTTGGAACATCCGCGTGTTGTTGTCGCGCAGACAGCCGAAATGGAGCTGCGCCGACCAGTTGGACGCCGCATCCGCTTTCAAGCCCTCGTAGAGCCACGCACTCTTGAACTTGCGCGCCTCCTCGTCCGTCGCCGTCCCGCCCGTACGCACTTTCTTGAAAATGGCGCACAACTCGGCCTCCGTATAGGGCGTCGCGAAGATTTCGGTGAGTCCGTAGTCGGAGATGACGCAACCGGTCTGCGCGAAAAACGCATGCCGCGCCTGCAGCGCCGCACGAAAATCGTCCATCGTCTTCACCGGCCGCCCCGCCGCCGCCGCCAACTTGTCCATCCAATCGTTCCACACGGCCGGCTGGTCGATTTTCGAGGCCTTGTCACTCCGCCAGGCGGGCAGAATCTTCGTGCCGAACGACTGACGCGCAAGCGCCTGATGGTGTTCAAGCGAATCAACCGGATCGTCCGTCGTGCAGACGACCTTGACGTTCGACCGCGCCATCAGACCCCGCGCCGAAAATTCGGGGCGTTTCAACTGCGCGTTGCACGCCGCCCAGATCTGCGCGGCCGTTTGGGACGAAAGGCGATCCGTCACGCCGAAATAACGCGCCAGTTCAAGGTGCGACCAGTCGAAAAGCGGATTCTTGATGAGGCGCTCCATCGTCGCGGCGAAGGCGTTGAACTTCTCCTCCCACGAACCGTCGCCCGTGATGTATTTCTCGTCAATGCCGTTCGAGCGCATCTGCCGCCACTTGTAGTGGTCGCCGCCCAACCAGACTTGCGCAATGTTTTCCCAGCGCGTATCTGCGGCGATTTCCACCGGCGGCAAATGGCAGTGGTAGTCGATGATCGGCATGTTCTCCGCAAAACCGTGGTACAGTTCTTTCGCGGCGTCCGTCGTCAGCAAAAATTCATCGTTGATAAACGGCATTTTCAACTCCCTTCATGTTGAACGGCACAAACGCTTCACGGCATCTTGGCGAGAAACGCCGTCGCGTCAGCCATGGCGCGGTCGGTCAGAATCGTCAGACACCAACTCTGCATAAAATTGTAAGTGTTCTCATCGTAGCCAATCAGCCCGATAAAGAAGAGCGGCGACCAGACAACGTCCTCGAACTTCTCGGCGTAGTCGTGACTGAACACGAGCCGTCCCGTCTTGTTGTCGTAGATCTTCAACTTCGCCGTCCAGTTCTGGACGGAATATTCGGCGGAGAAGACGGAGAGCAACATCCACGCCCATTCCGCCGTCTTCTCGTCCGCCGAAACGAACGGGCCATCGAACGCAACATCGACCGTGAACGCCGGTTCGGGTGCGCGCAACAGAAACCCGTTCTCCTCCAAATGCGTCTGCGCCCGTTTGAGAAACGCCTCGTTGGGGCTGATCTTCGGCACCAGCGTCTCCGTCGTCACTGTCTCATAATACCCCCCGCCGTAGTACCAGCGGCCATGCCGCCCACGATAGGGGCCGTGGTCGACGTAACCCGTCGTGTAACCGTAGACGGGAATGTACTCCGTGAGCGTGGCGGCGAAGCCCGACACGGCCACCTTGACGTCGCGCCCCGCCGGCGCCTTCGTCATCTGGACGGGCGTGACGGCGGAACGATGGAGGGTAAAGCACCCCGCCAGCAGGACGAGCGAGAGGAACGCGACAGTACGTTTCATTTTTCAAACCTCATTTCTTTCATTTTCCGTTTGAGCGCCACGCCCAGACGAACCTGTCCGACTTCGATGTAAACGTCCGCAAGGGCCTGTACGTAGGCACGGTCTTTCCACCCCGTCAATCTGACAGCGTTTTCCGCCAAATCCACCGCACGCGCGTCGTTCCGCGCCTTGTTCGACTGGAGGCAGAGCAGCCGCGCCGCACGCATCATCAACGCCGGATCGTCTGGATGGCGTTTCATCAGCACGTCCAACTGGCGGCAGGCGATGTCCTCATGCCCACTCGCCGCACACGTCTCAACGAGTTCCAGCCGATGCGCGTCCGTCTTCGGATCCATCTCCACCGCGCGCGCGAAAATCCGCGCCGCCACATCGGGATGCCCCGATTTCTTGAGGCAGATGCCGAAGTTGTGGACGGCCGCGACGTCGTTCGGACGAATCAGCAAACGGTTCTCGTAGCACCGGATCGCCCCGTTCACGTTGCCGATTTTGAGAAACCGCCGTCCTTCCAAATCCAGCGAATCGACGAGATTCATCAGCAACGGATCGCGCGGATTCGTCTTGGCCGCCGCCGACCAGGACGACACGGCGTTCGTCGATGCGCCCGCATCGGCCGCATCGAACCCCAGCAGAATGCCGCGTCGGGCAACCTGCACGGCATCGATCCGTTCGATGAACGAAAGGAAGACGCGCCCATCCGTCTCCCCGCGCTTGAACCACTCCAGCGGCGGAAGTTCGTAGGGCATCAAGCGCGAGGCGACGACCGGCCCGCGACCACCCGTCGGCGTGGGTTTGAACGCAAGGCGCAACGGCAGAACCGCCGACAGAATCCGATCTCCGGCCGTCACCTCTTCCAACAACGGCGCGGTCGTCGTCTCGTCCCCCACGTAGGAGGCGAAGAGATCCGCCGGCGCGTAGACACCCGCCGCCGCGAAATCGTCAAACAGACTTGAGAACTTGTCCAAAAACGCCGCCGAATCAACCGTCTCCGTCCGCCCCTCGTCCCCTTTCTTGGCAACAAACACGTAATCCCAACGGCCGATGCACCACAGCCAATAGCCGTCCCCTTCCCGGCACATGAGCGTGTGAACGCTTTGCAAATCCGCAAGCGTGGCGAAACGGGCATCGAACGCCACCGTCCGCCGCCCATCGAAGAGACGGGGCAACAGGGCTTTCAGCTTCTCCGTCGACTGAAAACGGTCGACGCCGAACTCGTCCACGCCCGCCACTTCGCGCTGGCGAAGCCCCCGACAGGCCGTCCGCGCGGCGGGCAACGACCAAGGGTAGACGAGCGTCGCGGCCGAAAGGCCGACGAACGTCGAATAACGCCGGTTGGCGTCCATCTGCAGATAGTCCCACGCATGATCGAGACGCGGCACGACGAACGGACACGACGCCAGATAGAGCAGCGCGGCGGCCACGCACGTCCAGATCGCCGCCCGATGCGACCGTTTACGGACATCCGAGACGGCCGTGCCCGAAACATCCAACGACGCCGGCGGCCGCAACGCGGCCAGCAATTCATCGGCGCACCGCCCCACGACGCCGCGCCGATTCGCAACGGCCGTGTGCGCACGTTCGCCCAACGCGGTACGGGCGGGCGCATCGTTGAAAAGCCGCAGCACCTCTCGCCGCAGGGCGTCTTCGCTCCCCACCTGAACGAGCGCCTTCTGCGCCAGCAGGTCGTGCATCACAGGCCGGAAATTCTCAGTGTTCGGCCCCACCAGCGTAGCGACGCCGCAGAGGCACGGTTCGACCATGTTCTGGGCGCCGTGCGCACAGAGCGATTTCCCGACGAATGCAACCGTTGCAATCCCGTACAGCCCCATCAGTTCGCCCGTCGTGTCGCAAAGATAGACGTTGGGATCTTCAGTGGGCATGGCCACAAGATCGCATGAACGGCGGACGCAGGAGAAGCCGGCCTTGCGGACGTTGGCCTCCACGGCATCCGCTTTCTCGAAATGGCGCGGCGCGAGAACGAGTTTTACGTCCGGCCGCGATCGCAGGAGCGCCTGGTAGATCCGCAACAACACCTGATCTTCGCCCGGCCACGTGCTGGCGCCGAGCAGGATGTCACCCGGCCCGATCCAGCCGCGCAGTTCACGTTCCTTGGCCGCGTTCCGACGGGCAACGTCGAACTTGAACGACCCCGTCACCTCGACCGTTGCCGAATCGGCGCCCGCCGCCACCAGACGGTCGGCGTCCAGTTGCGACTGGGCAAAAATCTTCGTGAAACAACGCAACACGTCGCCAAAGAACCAGCGCAATTTCCGGTAGCGCGGGGCACTGCGATCCGACACGCGGGCGTTTATCAGAAAGACGGGAATATTGCGCGCCTTAAGGGCGCGAATGAACGTGGGCCAGATTTCACTCTCCGTGAGGATGACGGCACGAGGACGCATCCGGTCGAGCGCACGTTTCACGCACCCGCTGAAATCGAGCGGGTTGTAGATCAACACATCGTGCGGTCCCACAATCTTCTCCGCCTGCGCCCAGCCCGTGGAGGAGGTCGTCGAAAAGACGAAACGGATGTCCGGCGCCCGTTCGCGCAACGCCGCCATCATCTGTCCCGCCACGAAAACTTCGCCCACGCTCACGGCGTGAATCCACACCGCGCTTTCAGGTACTTTCAGATCCTCGGGATAGCGACCGAAGCGATCACCCATCCGCGCCTTGTAGCCGCCACGACGCATCATGCGGACGAGAAACGACGGCAGCATCGCCAGATAGGCGATGCCGAACAAGAGGTTGTAGAGCGTCCACTTCATAGGAGGGCGGCCTCAGATGTCGAGATTGCGAGCGTTGAGCGCGTTGTCTTCGATGAACTTGCGACGCGGCTCCACCTCGTCGCCCATCAACAGCGTGAAAATCTGGTCGGCCTTCACCGCGTCGGCAAGCTGGACACGCAGCATATGCCGCTTGTCCGGGTTCATCGTCGTGTCGAAAAGCTCCTTCGCATCCATTTCGCCCAAACCCTTGAAGCGGTAGATGCTCATGCCCTTGCGGCCGCGCGCACGCACGGCGTCAAGCAGCGCGGGGAGGGACTTGACCGTCTGCGACGAGCCATCCTCCTCCAACGCCGCCACGTCGCCGCTTTCGCCCAGATAGTCCGCCACGGAATAGCCCATCGCCTGCAGCGACTCCATCTGCTTGCGCAACTGCGCGGAACGGTAGACCTCCAACCAACGGAACGCCATTTGATCCGTCGGATGATACGTCTCGACCTGCGTGTTCGGAATGTCGATCGTCGTCTGCATCTCGCGCTGGAGTTCGGCCACGCGCGTTTTGAACGCCGCCTCGTCCCGCGCGTACTCGACCTGCGCCCCGTCGCCCGCGCCGCGAATCAGCACATAGCGCGGAACGGTGCCGTCGGCCTCGCGATGGTCGAGCAGATCCCGCGTGGAAATACCACGCCGTTCAATCGTCTGGACGGCGCTTTCGATTTCCGCCAGCAGTTCCAGGAGCTTCCGCGCGTCGGCCGTGTCGAACGCCGTGCCGTCCATCCGCTTCACGGTCATGTCGTCCAACCCGAGGAAGAGCAATTTCGACGTCATTTCGGCGTCGGTCAGGACGTATTCGATTTTCTTCTTGCGTTCGACCTTGTAGAGCGGCGGCTGGGCAAGGTAGATGTAGCCCTTCTCAATCAGTTCCGGCATCTTGCGGTAGAAGAACGTCAGCAGCAACGTGCGGATGTGGGCACCGTCGACATCGGCATCGGTCATGATGACGATCTTGTGGTAACGAGCCTTGGAGACGTCCCACGCTTCGGCAAAACCGCAGCCGATCGCCGTGATGAGCGTCCGAATCTCCGTGTTGGCGAGCATCCGATCCACCCGCGCCTTCTCCACGTTCAAAACTTTGCCGCGCAACGGCAGAATCGCCTGGATGCGACGGTCACGACCGACCTGGGCCGAACCACCGGCGGAATCACCCTCGACGAGAAAGAGTTCGGTCTTGGCCGGATCGCGCTCGGAACAGTCGCGCAACTTGCCCGGCAGCGAAAGCCCGTCCATCACGCCCTTGCGCACGGTCTCCTTCGCTTTGCGCGCGGCTTCGCGCGCACGGCAGGCCATCATGATTTTCTGGACGACGACATCGGCGACTTTCGGATTCTCCTCGAAGAAGGTCATCAACTTGTCGCTCACAATCGAATCGACGATGCCCTGCACTTCGCCGTTGCCGAGTTTCGTCTTCGTCTGCCCCTCGAACTGCGGTTGCGGCACCTTGACGGAAACAATGACCGTCAAACCTTCGCGCATATCGTCGCCCGTGACGGTGTCCTTCTCCTTGATACCGCCCTTGTCGCGCCCATACTTGTTGATCGTGCGGGTGAGCGCGGCGCGGAAACCGGAGAGGTGCGTACCGCCCTCGACCGTGTGGATGTTGTTGCAGTACGTCTGCTCGATCGTCGAATACGTGTCCGTATACTGCATCGACACTTCGGCCTGCACGATGCCCGTCAGACCCTGCGCCTCGCCCTCGAAATGGATCACAGGCGTGATGGGCGTCTTGTTCGTGTTCAGGTACTGGATGAACTCGTCGATGCCGCCCTCGTAGTGGAACGTCTCTTCATGATGTCCTTCGCCCTCGTTGTCCTTGAAGTGGATCTTCACGCCCTTGTTGAGAAAGGCGAGTTCGCGCAGACGGTTGCAGAGGATTTCCCACTTGAACGCATGGCACGTGAAAATCGAATGGTCGGGGAAGAACGTCACCGTCGTGCCCGTCTCGTCGCCACATTCCCCCACGACGGTGAGCGGCTTCGTGACGTGCCCGCGCGAAAATTCGATATGGTGGATCTTCCCGCCGCGTTTGACCTCGACCTTCATCCAGTCGGACAGCGCGTTCACGCAGCTCACGCCCACGCCGTGAAGACCGCCCGAGACCTTGTAGTTCGAGCCGTCGAACTTACCGCCGGCGTGGAGAACCGTGAGCACGACCTCGATGGCGGGACGGTGCTGCGTGGGATGCATGTCCACGGGGATACCGCGTCCGTTATCGGAAACGGACAACGACCCGTCGGGGTTGATCTGCACGTCCACGAGCGTACAGTAGCCGGCCAACGCCTCGTCAATCGAGTTGTCCACGACCTCGTAGACGAGGTGGTGGTAGCCGCGTTCGCCCGTATCGCCAATGTACATGGCGGGACGCTTACGAACGGCCTCCATGCCCTCCAGAACCTGAATCTGGGCGGCGTTGTAGTTGGACGGGGTTTCCTGCGGGGTCGGCTGCTCTTCAGACATGTCTTTTCCTTATCAAATCGGTCGTTAGATTATATCATAAATCACGGAAGAAGCGGTCAGTCGCCGACGTGGGGAAGCCAACAGGCATGGCGGCGACGGCCGTCGGCGACGTCGGGCGGCGACGCACGGCGGCAACGCTCCTGCGCAACGGCGCAACGCGGCCAGAACGCGCATCCCGCCGGCCAGGCGTCGGGCGGCGGCACCGTGCCGGGAATATCCGCAAGCGGCGCGTCACGCGGCGCGTCGAGCGCCGGCACGGCCGCCAACAACCCCTTCGTATACGGATGGCGCGGCCGGGCCAGGACGTCCAGCACGGGACCGCTTTCGACGATACGCCCGGCGTACATCACGTTCACGGCGTCCATACGCCCCGCCACGAGGCCGAGATTGTGCGTGATGAGCAGGACGGCCATTCCCGTTTCGTCGGCCAGCGCATCGATCAATTCCAAAACCTGCTTCTGCGTCGTCACGTCGAGCGCCGTTGTCGGTTCGTCCGCCACGAGCAAATCCGGTTCAGCCGCCAACGCCATCGCAATCATGCACCGTTGCTGTTGTCCGCCGGACAGTTCGCACGGGTAGGCATGGGCGGCCCGTTGTGGATCGGGCAGTCCCGTCCGCGCCAGCAGTTCCACAATGCGGGCGTCCTGCGCCACGCGGTTCAATCCGTCCGGCAACGCTTCACGGATCTGGTCTGCGATCCGCATCACGGGATTGAGTGAATCCGACGGGTTCTGGAAGACGTAGGCAATGCGGCGCGGGTCGTCCGCCCGGCGGCGGGACGACGACGGCGGCGTGAAGCGGATTTCGCCCGAAACCGCCGCTCGGTCGGTCGGCGACAACCGCCGCAGGGACAGCGCGGTGAGCGACTTCCCACACCCCGATTCACCCACGAGCGCCACGCGCCCGTGTTCGGGTACCGTGAAACTCACGTCGCGAACGGGTACGATCTCCCGTCCGTCGCGATGGAACGCAATCCGCAGATTCCGCACGTCAAGTAACATCGACCGTCTCCCCTTCTGCCGGCAAACGCACACGCCACGGGCCGTGGGCATCCCAGACGTCCGCCACACGTGCGGCCGTCTCTTCGGCCGTCGCACCGATTGGCACGTAGAGCGGCGTCGCCTGATGGCGGAACCACGTGTCCTGGCGCTTCGCCAGCTGGCGCGTCCGCACGAGAATCTTTTCACGAACCGCCGCCGGCGGCAGCCCGTCGATGAACTCCTTGTAGCCGATGGCCGCCGCCGCCGTAATCGACCAGACGGGATAGGCGCGGCGGAGGGCGGCAACTTCCTGGGCGAGGCCCGCGAGGAACATGTCGTCCAACCGCGCCGCGATCCGCGCGTGGAGCACGGCGCGATCCACCTGCAACACGGGATAGGCCGGCGGCGGATTCGTCCACGCGCGGTCGAGACCGCGCAACAACGCGGAGAAATAAAGCCCCGTCCCGCCGACAATGACGATCGGGCGCGACGCGGGAATGCCCGCCAGCCACTTCGCCGCCGCGCGCAACCAGGCGCCCGACGAAAACTTCTCGGCCGGCGTCACGACGTCCACGCCGCCCATGGCGAACTCGCGCCGTTCGGCGGGCGACGGCTTCGCCGTGCCGACGTCCATGCCCGCGTAGACGAGCATGGAATCGGCACTCAAAATCGCCGCGCCACGCGCACGCGCCAACAGGTTCGCGGCGGCAGTCTTCCCGCTCGCCGTCGCGCCCGCCAGCAGATAGGCATCCCGTTCAATCACGGCCGTTGCGTCAGTTCTTGCCCAACGCGGCCTGGGCCGCCGCGAGACGCGCGATCGGCACGCGGTACGGCGAACAGGACACGTAGTCGAGTCCCATCTGGTGGCAGAACGCAATCGAAGTCGGATCGCCGCCGTGTTCGCCACAGATCCCGCAGTGGAGGCCTTCGCGCACGGCCTTGCCGTCCTTGACCGCCAGACGCATGAGCTTGCCCACGCCATCCGGGTCGATCTTCTGGAACGGGTCGTTCTCGTAGATCTTCTTGTCGTAGTAGTCGCCGAGGAACTTGCCCGCGTCGTCGCGGGAGAAGCCGAACGTCATCTGCGTGAGGTCGTTCGTGCCGAAGCAGAAGAACTCGGCCTCCTCCGCGAGCTTGTCCGCGATGAGCGCGGCGCGCGGCACTTCAATCATCGTGCCGACTTCGTAGTTGAGCTTGATTTCGGCGGCCTGGATTTCGTCGTTCGCCACGTGGACGACGATGTCCTTCACGAACTTGAACTCCTTGACGTCGCCCGTGAGCGGAATCATGATCTCCGGCTTCACGTTCCAGCCCTTGTGCTTCTTCTGCGTGGCGATGGCGGCGCGGATGACGGCCTTCGTCTGCATCACGGCGATCTCCGGATAGGTGACGCAGAGACGGCAGCCGCGATGGCCCATCATCGGGTTGAACTCGTGGAGCGAGTCGATGATTTCCTTGATGCGGCCGATCGGCTTGTGCGTATCCTTCGCGAGGAGGGCGATTTCATCTTCGGTGTGCGGCACGAACTCGTGCAGCGGCGGGTCGAGGAAGCGGATCGTCACGGGCTGGCCGTCCAGCGCCTCGAAAAGCTGTTCGAAGTCGTCCTGCTGGTAAGGCAGGATTTTCGCGAGGGCGATTTCGCGCTCCTCCACCGTGTCGGCGCAGATCATTTCGCGGAACGGCGCGATGCGGCTCTGCGAGAAGAACATGTGCTCCGTACGGCAGAGGCCAATGCCCTCGGCGCCGAGTTCACGCGCCTTCTTCGCGTCACGCGGCGTGTCGGCATTCGTGCGGACGCGCAGCTTGCGGAACTTGTCGGCCCACATCATGATGCGGCCGAACTCGCCCGCGATCGTCGCATCGACAGTCGGAATCACACCGTCGTAGATGTTGCCGGTCGAACCGTCGATCGAAATCCAGTCGCCCTCCTTGAACGTTTTGCCGCCGAGCTTGAACGTCTTGTTCTCTTCGTCCATCAGGATGTCGTGGCAGCCCGACACACAGCACTCGCCCATGCCGCGCGCAACAACGGCCGCATGGGACGTCATACCGCCGCGCACCGTGAGGATGCCTTCGGCGGCCTTCATGCCCTCGATGTCCTCCGGCGACGTTTCAAGGCGCACGAGCACGACCTTTTCGCCCCGCGCCTTCCACGCCTTGGCATCCTCGGCGTTGAACACGATGCGACCGCAGGCGGCGCCCGGCGAGGCGGCGAGTCCACGCCCCTTCGGCTGGGCTTTTTTGAGCGCCACCGTGTCGAACTGCGGATGGAGGAGGGTGTCGAGGTTGCGCGGGTCGATCATGCAGACGGCCTCTTCCTCCGTGCGCATCCCCTCGTCCACGAGGTCGCAGGCGATCTTCAGCGCGGCCCGCGCCGTGCGCTTGCCGTTGCGGGTCTGGAGCATGAAGAGCTTCTCGTTTTCGATCGTGAACTCCATGTCCTGCATGTCGCGGTAGTGCTTCTCCAGCTTGTCGCACACGGCGAGGAACTGCTCGAAGACGTTCGGCATGACGTCGGCCATCTTCTGGATTGGCATCGGCGTACGGATGCCGGCCACGACGTCCTCACCCTGGGCGTTCATGAGGAACTCGCCCATGAGCTTCTTCTCGCCCGTCGCCGGATCGCGGGTGAAGGCGACGCCCGTGCCGGACTGGTCGTTGAGGTTGCCGAACGCCATCATCTGGACGTTCACGGCGGTGCCCCAGCTGTAGGGGATGTCGTTGTCGCGGCGGTAGACGTTCGCGCGCGGGTTGTCCCAGCTGCGGAAGACGGCCTTGATCGCCTCGACGAGCTGCTCCTTCGCGTCCGTCGGGAAGTCCTTGCCGATGGCGTCCTTGTATTCGGCTTTGAACTGGGTGGCGAGTTCCTTCAGGTCGTCGGCCGTCAGTTCCATGTCGAGCTGCACACCGCGACGGGCTTTCATCTCGTCGATGAGTTTTTCAAAGTGCTTTTTGCCAACCTCCATCACGACGTCGGAGAACATCTGGATGAAGCGGCGGTAGCAGTCCCACGCCCAGCGCGGGTTCTGCGTCTGCTTCGCGAGCGACTCGACGACGGTTTCGTTGAGACCGAGATTGAGAATCGTGTCCATCATGCCGGGCATGGACGCACGGGCGCCGGAACGGACGGAGACGAGGAGCGGGTTCTTGACATCGCCGAACTTCTTGCCCGCGCTCTTTTCGAGCTTGTCGATGTATTCGAGAATCTGCGCCTTGATGTCCTCGCCGATTTTCCGGCCGTCGTCGTAGTAGCGCGTGCAGGCCTCGGTGGTGATGGTGAAGCCCTGCGGCACGGGCAGACCCATGCCGGCCATTTCGGCAAGATTCGCGCCCTTGCCTCCGAGCAATTCGCGCATGTTGGCGTTTCCTTCGGTCTGATTCGCACCGAAGAAATACACGTATTTTGTCTTTTCAGCCATGATTGGGAACCTTCTTCTTTCGTTCGTTTCTTTCACTTCGTTCGTTGCGAACAAGTATAGACGATTTCACGCCGAAAGTACAGTC
>CAZTHR010000006.1:0-24221 GCA_964613265.1 uncultured Lentisphaeraceae bacterium
TGTTCCGTGTCCCATGGACACTAAAATGTGCTATACTTCTTTCCTACGGGTCGGTGACCCGACTTTCTACTGATAAACTCTACAAGAAAGAAGAAGAGAAGAAAATGAACTACAAGTACAACTGCCTGAATCCGATTTCGCAAGTCGGTCTGAAAAACCTGCCGGACGCCTATGTGCGGACCGAGAATTTCGCGGAGGCCGATGCCGTCTTCGTCCGCAGCGCCAAGATGGACGAACTGACGCCTGGTGCGAACCTGCTGGCCGTGGCCCGCGCGGGCGCGGGCGTGAACAACATTCCGCACGCGGAATATGCGAAGAAGGGCATTGTCGTGTTCAATACGCCGGGCGCGAACGCGAACGGCGTGAAGGAGCTTGTCATCGCCGCCATGCTGCTCGCCAGCCGCGACATCGTGGGCGGTATCGACTGGGTGAAGGCCAACGCGGCCGACCCGGCGATCAACAAGACGGCCGAGAAGGCCAAAAAGGCGTTCGCCGGCACGGAAATCCAGGGCAAGACGCTGGGCGTGATCGGTTTGGGCGCCATCGGTCAGAAGGTCGCGAACGCCGCCGTTGCGCTGGGCATGGAGGTCTACGGCTACGACCCGTATCTGTCGGTCGACGCCGCCTGGAACCTGAGCCGCGCCGTCAAGCACTGCAAGAACGTTGAGGACATCTACCAGAACTGCGATTTCATCACGATCCATGTGCCCGCGCTGGAAGCCACGAAGGGCATGATCAACGCGGAAGCGCTCGCCATGATGAAGACGGGCGTCATCGTGATCAACGCCGCGCGTGACGCGCTCGTGAACGAAAAGGACATGCTGGCCGCGCTCGAAACGGGCAAGGTGCGCAAGTACGTGAGCGACTTCCCGAACGCGACGACGGCCGGGAAGAAGGGCGTGATTGTGATTCCGCACCTCGGCGCCTCCACGGAAGAGGCCGAGGACAACTGCGCGGTCATGGCCGTGAAGGAAATGCGCGACTATCTCGAAAACGGCAACATCGTCAACTCGGTCAACTACCCGGCGTGTTCGCTGGGCCGCGCAAACAAGGGCGGCCGCGTGGCGATCTGCCACAAGAACGTCGCGAACGTGATCGCCACGTTCACCTCGATTCTCGGCGGCGCGAAGGTCAACATCGACGCGATCGCGAACAAGAGCCGTGGCGACTTCGCCTACACGCTGATCGACACTGATTCCGCGATTCCGGCCGAAGTGATCGACGCCTTCAAGAAGTGCGAGGCCGTGATCCGCGTGCGCGTGATCAAGTAAGCGCATCCACGACACAGGAGACGTTTCCGCATGGCGGCGTTCAACTACAAGGCCCTGGCGAAAAACGGCCGGCGCGTCGACGGAACGGTCGAAGCGTCGGATCGTCGCGCCGCCATGGCCGCTGTGCGGAAACTCGGTCACACGCCGCTCTCCGTCGCGGAAGCGGCGGGCGGCGGCGCGGCTCGGTCGTCGGCGAAGGATGCGAAGAAGGAAAAGAAGGACGCGAAGAAAAAACCGGCCGCCGGTAGTGTCTGGAACATGAAGTTCGGCGGCGGCGCGACGGACATGTCGCCGATGGAAGTCCAGTTGTTCACGAGCGAACTGGCGGACTTGCTGGAGGCTGGCATGACGCTTGGGCAGGCGCTCGGTTGTCTTGCGAACCAGGGCGACGAGGGCAGTCCGCAGCGGACGGTCTCGCAGGATCTCTGCCAGCGCATTGTGAACGGCGAGTCGTTTTCCGACGCCGTGGCCCATCACCCCAAGACGTTCCCCGGCCTCTATGCGAACATGATTCGCGCGGGCGAGGCGTCGGGCGCGATGGTGGACGTGCTGCACCGTCTCGTCGAGCACTACGAGCGGTTCGATTCGATGAAGAGCAAGATTAAGGGCGCGATGATGTATCCCGCGTTCGTGCTCTGCTTCGGCATCGGCGCCGTGGTGATTGCGATGGGCTTCATCATTCCGCGTTTCAAGAAAGTGTTTGAGGGGCTGGGCGGGTCGCTGCCGACGGCGACGCAGATTTTGATGGACATGAGCGACGGGATGGTCGAGTACGGTTGGTTGATTGCGCTCGT
This sequence comes from uncultured Lentisphaeraceae bacterium, assembly GCA_964613265.1. Lineage (GTDB taxonomy): Bacteria > Verrucomicrobiota > Kiritimatiellia > RFP12 > UBA1067 > RUG572. The sequence goes on from CAZTHR010000006.1 coordinate 2,066, forward strand.
GCTGGCCGCCGTCATCATCTGGTTCAACAAGTGGAAGAAGACGCCGGCCGGTCGTGCGAAGGTCGACGGTTGGAAGTTGCGCGCGCCGCTCGTGAGTGGCATCGTGGCCGCCGGCGCCTATTCGTCGCTCGCGTTCACGTTGCAGACGCTGCTGTCGAACGGCGTGAACGTGCTGCAGGCGCTTAAAATCGCCGAGGATACGTCCGACAACGCCGTCATCGGCCAAGCGCTTGCGACGGCGCGTAAGCGCGTGACGGACGGCACGTCCATTTCGGGGCCGTTGGCCGCGTCGGGCGCGTTTCCGCGCATGATGACGGACATGTTGGCTGTCGGCGAACAGGCCGGCAACTTGACGAGTTCGCTGGGGCATATCGGAATGCGCTACCAGAAGGACATGGATCGCAACATCGCCCGCTTCACGAACGCCCTCGGCCCGCTCATGATCGGCATCATTTCCGTCGGCGTCGGCTTCATCGCCTACGCCATCGTGTCCGCCGTATTCGCCATGTCCAACCAGATCGGCGGCTAGGCAGATTTTGCGCAAAGGAGAACAGACAATGAAGGAACAAGACCGGAAGATTGCGGAACAGGCGGCGAAAGCCGGCTTTACGTTGATTGAAATCATCATTGCCATCGCGATCGTCGGCATCATGGCCGCCGTTGCGGTGCCGAACATCCAGAAGAACATCAAACGCGCCCGTATCAAGGCGGCGCAGCAGTTGATCCAGACGGCCGCGCAGGCCACGACGACGTATTCGCTCGACCACAGCGGCAAGGTGCCCGATTCCCAGGAAGCCTGGGTGGAGGCGCTGACGGGCGGCGACGATCCGGAAATCGAGGGCGGCGAAGACGCGCTGAACGATCCGTGGGGGAATCCGCTCCACTACGAGAAGATCGGCAAGGGCGGCCGCTTCAAGATCACGTCGGACGGGCCGGACATGGAGCCGGGCACGGACGACGACTTGACGAACATCCTCGACAAGAAATAACGGTCACGCGGCCGGGTTTCGACGCAGGACGCGGAGGCGCACGAAGGACGTGAGTAGACGTTCCGGAAACGGATGCGGAAGACGGTGCGGCTTCACGCTCATCGAAATCCTCATCGCCCTGGTCATCATGGCGATTGTCGTGGGCACGGCCGTGGCGAGTGTGGCCGCCGGGATGCGGTCTGCCCGTTTGGGCGAGGCCGCCCGCGCCGTGCAGCAGTACGCACGACACGCCAAGGCCGTGGCGCTCTTGAAGCAGCGTCCGGTCGTTCTGACGTTCGAGGAGATTTTCGACGGCGGCGAGTTCGTGAAGAGCCGGATTTCCATCACCTATTCGGCCGACGCGGCGCCGTCCGAGACGACGGGGGCGTCGGGCGGTGCCGGATTCGGTGTGGCGGGATCGTCGGGCGGCGCGGTGCGGAATCTTAAAGGCGAGGTCGTCGGCGAAGACGCGGACGGTTCCGCCCCCGTGATGCCGGGCGACGCGGATGCGCCGGATCCGCTTGCGGCGGAACCGCGTGAATTCGAGGGTATCCGCGTCCACGCCCAGGATCGTGAAAACCTCGAAGCCAACCGACCGCGCATCTCCGTGTTCAGCAACGTGGACGTCCTGTTGAAGAAAAGTTCGGACCAGAAGGCGAAAGCCGTGGAGAAGGCGCGTGAACGCGGCGCGGACGTTTCGGTGTCCGACGACGAGGCGGTCGCACCGGATCCGGAGGAGACGTACTCCGTGGTCTACGAGGCGAACGGCCGCTGTACGCCCTACGTGGTGAAGGTCTGGAAAGAGGGTTCGGACGAAGACAAGGCCCTCGTGATCAACGTCGGCCGTTTCGGCCGGCCCGTGACGGGGGACTGACGATGCGCAAAGCCGGTTTCACCCTCGTTGAAGTGCTCGTCGCCTCCGTCATTTTGACGTTGGGGCTGTTGTCCGTGCTGGCGCTCTTCACGCAGAGCCAGCGGATGATGTTGGCGTCGGCTCGCTTCGAGACGGCGCAGCGCGTTCTCAACTACTTTGAAATGGTGCATCCCGTACCGTCCGCCGATCAAGTCACGGACGATCCGCTGGACAACGACCGTCTCAATATCGTCGAGGAGAAAGCCACGGATTTGGCGGACGAACTGGAAATCGAGTTGACGCCGCAGGATTCCCGCGATTTGCGGACGTATACCGTCGAACGGAAGGTGGACGAAATCGACGACGAGGAGTTGGAGCGAAACGGGAACATCTACACCGTGCGAACAATCGTCAAGTGGGGCGGCGACAACTACGGCGGCAAGAAGGACGAATGGCACGTCGTCAAGGTCTGGTGGAAGGGGAAGGGGGCGTCACCATGAACCGCGCGGGCTTCACCATGATCGAAATGCTGGCGGCGATTCTCATCCTCTCGTTGATGACGATCGTCACAGGCATTACGTTCACGTCCGTCATCAATTCGTGGAAGAAAGCCACTGTGGTGGCTGAACGGATGCAGACCGCCGACTACGCGCTGAACCAGATCGTCGCGGGGTTGCGCAGTGCCTACTATCCGCCGGACGGCAACCAGAAGGACGAGTGGGGGCTGATGCTGATGGACAACGGCGACGGCGAGGATGTCTCCGACAGCGATGCGATTGAATGGACGAAACTCGGCAACGCGATCATCGGCGACAAGTCGACGCTCGGCGAAACGTCCCATCGTGTCCGTATGTGGGTGGAGGAAGCGCGCAGCCGCGACGAGGCCGGCGGTCTGTGGGTGCGCGTCTGGAACGCCGATTTGCTGGATCGAGAGGACGAAGATTTCGACGAGGACGAATTTGGCGAGGAGTTCCTGCTCGTCGAGGACGTGATCGGATTCGACTGCAAAGTCCAGAAGGACGAGAAGGAGGTCGAAGACGATGGGCGTCCGAAATGGGAGGAGGAATGGGCCACGTCCAACCAGATTCCCTATCGCGTAAAAATCACGTTCCGCATGAAGCCGCCGGAGAAGGGCGATGATCCGTTGCCGATTCTGCGTGTCGTGGAAATGCCCGTCTGGAAGTATTCGCAAAATCCGTTCGCGCCGGATGCGCGTGACGACGGCAAGGGCAAGAAAGGCAATTCCACGGGGAACGGCGGCAAGGGCGGCACAACGAACGGCGGTGGCAAAGCACCGGCCGGTGGCGGGATGCCTGGCGGTGGCGGCGGGGCGCCCGCAGGAGGAGGAGGGCCGCCATGACGCGGGGCGTGAACAACAACCGCCGTGCGGGGTCGGCGCTGATCATGGTCATCTGGACGATCGCCGTCCTGTCCATCCTCGTCATGAGCTTCGCCGTCGAGGCGAAACTCCAGTCGGCCGCGAACGTCTACGTGCGCGAGCGCGTACACATGGATCATCTCATCGACGTCGGGCGTGTGTTGGGCGAGATGGTCATCGCCAACCACCAGGACGTGGTTGCGTACGCGGAGAACGAGAATGTCGAAGAGCTGTTGGAGGACGACCGCTGGCTGTTGGAGAAGCGGCAGTTGAAACAGAGCGGCGCGACGGTGACGATCGGCCCGATCGCCGTGGACGAGCAGAACCCCGACGACGGCACGGTGACGGTGCAGATCGAGTCCGTGGGCGGTGGCGACGGCGGCGGGCCGAAGATCAACATCAACTCGCTCTATCCGCAGGGAAATCCGCACTATGCTGAACTCTGGGAGAACATCCTCTACTGGGTCGGCGTCCCGGAGGACGATCAGGACTATTTCGTCAACAGCTGGGTGGACTGGCGCGACGACGACGATGTGATGGTTGGTCCCTACAACGACCAGAAGGATTCCGGCGGCGAAAAGGCGTACTACGAGGATTTGTGGGAGGACGCGGACGGCAAGGCGAATGGCGAAGACAAGCAGCATCCGCGTAACGGGCCGATTCCGGACTTGAAGGAACTGGCGTCCGTCGGCGCGTTCCGCGAACACCCCGCCGTGCTGACGGGCGGCTGGTACTACCCGCTGGAAGACGTGAAGGAAGACAACAACATCTTCATCACGAACAAACTTGAAACGGTGCTCGACGTGTTTGGTGGCGACAAGATCAACGTCAATCTCGCCTCGCTTGACGTGCTGATGTGCATCCCCGGTATTCGCGACACCGACGATCCCGAAGACGGCGACACGACGATTGCGCAGGCGATCATCGACTGGCGCAACGGCCTCGACATGGACGGTAACGCGGTCGACGTCGAGAATGAGGAGAACGGGACGTTGATCACGGACTGGACGAAGCTCAACGAAATCACGCAGGGTGAAATCGGAAAAGTCGCGCAGGAGTATCTGAGTTTCACAGGCGGGTCGGGCGATGGTGCGCTCTACCGCATCACGATCACGGCAACGGCCATGGGCATGTCGCACGTGGTGAAGGCGAAGATGACAATCAAGGAATCGGCGCCGGTCTATCTGGAATGGCAGGAAAATCCCTGACGCAGGGTGAAAGGAAGCAGACAATGAAAATTTCGAGTTCGATTGGAATGGCGGGTGTCCTCATCGTGCTGGCGGCGGTCGGCGGCGGGACGTTCGTGTTTCGGAATCTCCAGGAAACGCGTCGGCAGGAACTTCAGCAGAAGACCCAGGAGACCAAGTTGAAGGCGAAGGAGGAAGCGCGTCGGGAGGCGGAGGCGAATGCCAAGGCGAAGGAGGCGGAGGCGCGTACGGCCGAGGCGAAACGCAAGACGGCCGAGGCCGAGAAAGCGACGGCTGAGAAGAATCTGGCGGCGAAGCGTGAAAGCGTGGCGGCGGAGAAGGCTCGCAAGGACGCGGCGGCGGCCGAGGGCGTGAAAGCGACGAAGATGAAAGCGGCCGCCGAAGCGGAGACCGCGAAGGCGGAGGCCGCGCAGGCGAAGGCTGAGGCCGAAAAGGCGGCGGCGGACGCCAAGGCCAAAGTCGAGGCGCTGGCGCGTGACAAGGCCGCCGAGGAACGTCGGAAAGCGGAAGCCGAATTGGCGCGGGTGGCGCTGGCCAAAGAAGTCGCCGACGCCGCGCTCGCGAAAAGCGAGAACGAGCGGAAGACGGCCGAGGCGAACGCGGCCGCCGAGCACGACCGCAAATTGCGGATGTACCGCCGGGCGGAGACGAGCCGTGCGGAGATGGTGGAACTCCAGAAAGCGGAACGTCTGCTGGCGTTGGAGGAAGCGGGTGGGACGATTGCCGCCGTCGATACGGCGGACGACGAACCGGGCGCGTCGACGGAATCGACGACGGATGGTACCGCCGCGCCGACGCAGCAGGTCGTGTCCGTGACGTGGCCGGACGCGGCGGACGGGTGTTCGCCGGCGACGCGGCACGTGTTGGAGGCGGATCGGGCGCACGTTGAACGGCTCGCGGCCGACCGTCGCCGCCGCGCGCGCGAACACGTCGTCAATTTCGAGGCGATGGTCGAGCGGGCCGAACGCGAAGGCCGTGCCGCCGACGTGGCCTACTACCGGCGGACGCTTGTGTCGCTCGTGCCGGACTACCCGCTCGTTTGCGCCGAACTGATCGAGGAGGCGCGGCGCGACAACCGTCCGAAAGACGCCGACTATTTCTGCACGGCGCTGATGGCGTTCACGCCGGAGTGGGCGCGTGTGGGCGTGATGCTTGATCTGCTTGCGCGGGACGAGGCCTACTACAGCAAAATGCTGGCCGGGCGTGTGACGAAGGACGAATTCGTCAAGGCGTTCCGCAAACGCTACGACCGCGCCCGGCGCGGCAAGGGCGATCAGGACGAGCGCGACGCGGAGATGGCGCACATCTGTTCCGTGCTTGCGACGTACGTGCCCGACTACGAACGCAGTCCCGAATGGAAGTGAGGGCGACACATGAAAAAGTATTTTGACGATCATTGCGACGAAATCCTGAAGGACTATTTCGACCTGCTGCGGTTCGAGACGGTCGGCGCCGATCCCATGCGTCTGCGCGACTGCGTAGCCTGTGCCCTGTGGATCAAGAAATGGCTGGAGCCGTTGGGGTTCACGGCAACCCTGCAACAGGCGGAAGGTCTGCTCGGTACGCCGCCTGTTCTTTTTGCGGAACGGCCGGGCGCGGAACACGCCACGACCGTCCTCTTCTACGGACATTACGACGTTCAGCCCGCCGACCCGCGCGAGGCGTGGGAGACGCCGCCGTTCGAGCCGACGCTCAAGGCGGACGGCCGCGTCTACTGTCGCGGCGCCCAAGATGACAAGGGGCAGTGGTTCGGTTTTCTAACGGGGTTGAAAAAACTGATTCAGGACGGCGTGGCGTTGCCGACAATCAAAATCGTGCTGGAAGGGCAGGAGGAAAGTGGCTCGACCGCATTGGCGAAACTGGCACCGGCGCACGCGGACTGGCTGCGCGCGGACGTGCTGCTTGTGAGCGACACGAGCGCGGCGGCGGATTTGCGTCCCGCCATCGTGGCGGGGTTGCGCGGTGTGAGCCATTTCACCGTACGCCTTGAGGCGGCGAACCACGATCTCCATTCGGGCGAGTTCGGCGGCATCGCGCCGAATCCGGCGCAGGGCATGGCCGAGTTGCTGGCGAGCCTCCACAATCCCGACGGATCGATTGCCGTGCGTGGGTTCTGCGACACGGTGGAACCGCCGACGGACGCCGAACGTGCCGCCGCCGAGGCGGCCGCGATGAGCGATGCGCGGTACGAAGCCGAAATGGGGTGTCCGCCCGTCGGCGGCGAACAAGGGTTGACGCCCACGGAACGCAACTCGTTTCGTCCGACGATTGAAGTCAACGGCATCCACACGGGCTACGGCGGGCCGGGGTCGAAGACGGTCATCCCTGCGTCCGCGCTTGCGAAACTCTCGATGCGTCTCGTGCCGGGTCAGCGGCCGGATGACGTGATGGCCTGCGTGGAACGCCATTTGCGGCAGCACACGCCGCGCGGCATGAAACTCTTTGTCGAAGATCTGACAGGCGAGGCGGCGGGGTTTCGTCTGCCGCTCGCGTCGCCGGTCTTTCGCCTTGCGGCGGCGGTGCTGGAGGAGATGGATGCGCGTGGTCCCGTGTTCCAGTGGGACGGCGCGTCCATTCCCGTCGTCTCCGTGTTGAAGGACTGCAGCGGCGCGGCGCCGTTGCTCGTCGGCTGGGGACAGGCGGGCGACCGCATCCACTCGCCGAACGAATCGTACGGCCTCGACCAGTTCCTGTGCGCGGCCACGTGGGCCGTGAAGATTCTTCAGGCGCTCGTCTGACGGGCGTCCGATCGTTTTATTTTTCCACTTGCAAACTCGTTTTTGGTACAATCGGATCATGAAAATTCTTGGCATCATTCCTTCCCGTTATGGTTCCAGCCGCTTCCCCGGCAAACCGCTGGCGTCGATCTGCGGCAAGCCCCTCGTCGCGTGGGTTGTCGCGGCGGCGAAGAAGGCCGCGTCGCTGGACGATGTGGTTGTGGCGACGGACGACGCCCGCATCGCGGCGGCCGTGGAGGCGCATGGCGGTCGCGCCGTGATGACGCCGAGCGATCTGCCGTCCGGCACGGATCGCATCGCCTGTGCGGCGGGTGATTTTGCGGACGACGACATTCTCGTGAACATTCAGGGCGACGAGCCGTTGATCGCTCCTGCGCTCATTGACGCGCTCGTGGCGCGTTTGCAGGAGCCGGGCAGTCGCTGGGATATGGCGACGGCCGTCACGCCCATCCGCAACGAACGCGACCTGACGGCGCGGACGGTCGTGAAAGTCGTCCTCGATCGTGATGACGGGGCGCTTTATTTTTCGCGCGCGACGATTCCCGCCAACCGCGACGCGGCGGAAGATTGGACGACCGGCCTCTACGTCCGACACTTGGGCGTCTATGCCTATCGGGGCGGTTTTTTGAAACGCTATATCGCCGAAAAGCCGTGCGAACTTGAAAAAACGGAGAAGTTGGAGCAATTGCGGGCGCTCTGGATGGGGGCGCGAATCGCGTGTGTCCGAACGGACGACACGGGGGTGGGGGTGGACACGCCTGAAGATGCCGTGCGAATTGAGGGCTTGATGAAAGCCCGTGGTTTGGTATAATGGCGGCCTATCAAGGAAACAGACATTCGACATGAAGGTAAAACAAATTGATGTTGATCGGGGCGTCGCCTTTGGCGACGGCTCGTTGACGTTTATCGCCGGGCCGTGCGTGATCGAGAGCCGGAAGATGGCGCTCGATTTGGCCGCTCGGCTTGTGGAAGTGGCCAACGAGTTGTCCGTCAACTATGTTTTCAAGGCGAGTTTCGACAAGGCGAACCGTACGAGTGTCGATTCCTATCGCGGCCCCGGCATCGACGCGGGGCTGGACATTCTGTCGGAAATCCGCGAAACGTTTGAAGTCCCCGTGCTCACGGACGTCCACGAGCCGTGGCAGTGCGCCCGCGTGGCGGAGGTCTGCGACGTGCTGCAGATTCCGGCGTTTCTGGCGCGGCAGACGGATCTCGTGGTGGCGGCGGGCGAGACGGGCGCCGTGGTGAACGTCAAGAAGGGCCAGTTCATGGCGCCGGAGGACATGGTGAACGTGGTGAAGAAAATCGAATCCACGGGCAACCGCCGCATCGTCCTGTGCGAACGTGGTGCGAGTTTCGGCTACCGCAACTTGGTGGCGGATATGCGTTCGCTTCTGATCATGCGCGATCTTGGCTATCCCGTCGTGTTCGACGCGACGCATTCCGTCCAGCGGCCCGGCGGCCTTGGCACGGGATCCGGCGGCGACGGGCAGTACGCCCCTGCGCTGGCGCGCGCCGCCGTGGCGACGGGCGTGGACGGCGTGTTCATGGAAACGCACGTGAACCCGGCCAAGGCGCTGTCGGACGGGTCGAACGCCATTCCTTTCAAGCACGTGAAAAAACTCTGGAAGCAGTTGTTGGAAATCCATGCCATCGTCCATTAAACAGATTGTCCTCGCGCTTGTCGTCGCGTGTCTGCTGCCATTCGGCGGTCGGGGTGCGTTTTCGAGCGCGAAGTGGTTGGCCGAGCGCGGCGACGATTCGGATATGTTGCGTCTGCGCACGGCCTATGCCGACTGCGTCAAGAAAATCGAGTCGCCGGCGAAGGACGTCCTGCTGCCGTTGGAGACGTTTGCGGACGGTACGGTGAAGTCGCGCTTGACGGCGGCGCAGGCCTACACGTTCATGGATTCGCCGTTCGTCTGGGCCGAGAACATTCGGGTCGAGCAGTTCAACAAGGACGGTACGCTCCACGCAAGCCTCGTGGCGGAGAACTGTGTGGTTGACCGCAGTACGAAAACGGGCTGGGTGGAAGGCCGCGCCGAAATGACGTACGGCGATTCGTCCATTCGCGGGCGCGGGATCTACTTTTCGCTGCCGCGCGAGTTCATCAAGATTTTTTCTGAATCTGAAATTACGACAACCCATAAGGACATCAATCCGGGGAGCTTGATCAAGTGAAGTCCGTCTGTCTGATAATCCTGTCGCTCGTCGTGCTGTTGTCGTCTTCGCTGGAGGCGGCCACCGACATTTCGGAATGGCGAAATCCGGACGACGTCATGCTCCGCAAGCCGACGAAGAAGAAAAAACGCAAAGGTTCCGCGCTTCACCAGCTCTTCGGCGGCGACGACGCGGCGGCCGAGAAGAAGGCCGTAGACGAAGCGGCGCAGAAAGCCGAGGCCGAGAAGAAAGCCGCAGACGAAGCGGCGCGAAAAGCGGCCGCGCAGAAGGCCGAGGCCGAGCGTCTGGCCGCTGAGCGGAAAGCGGACGAGGAACGGTTGGCGAAGGCCGAAGCGGCTCGTGTGGCGGCGGAAAAGAAGGCGGCGGACGAGGCGGCGCGGAAGGCGGCGGAGCAGAAAGCCGCCGCCGAGGCCCAGGCGCGTCGGGAAGCCGAACGCCGGGCGGCGGCCGAGAAGGCGGCACGGGACGCCCAGGCCGCGACGGCGCAAGCGCAGGAAGCGCGGCGGAAAGCGGATGCGCAGGCGGCCGCCCAGGTGCGCGAACTTGAAGCGCGGATTGCGGCCGAGAAGCGCGCGCGTGAAGAAGCCGAGGCGGCGAAGAACGCGGCGGTGGCGGCGAAAAAGGTCGCCGAGCAGAAAGCGGCGGAAGCGGTGGCGGACAAGGCCGAGGCCGAAGCGGCAGGTACGGAGGCCGTGCAGAAGTTGCAGCGCGAACGCGAGGCGCGTCAGCGGGCCGAGGCGTCGGCGCGGGCGGCCCAGGCACGGGCGGACGCGGAACGCAAGATGGCCGACAAGGCGGTGGCGGACAAGGCCGCGTTGGAGAAACGGCTGGACTATTTGAAGAACCCGGATCCCGACGAGCGGGCTGTGCCGAAGAAGCTGGTGCCGACGGGCAACGCGAAGGACGTGACGGAAACGGCGTCCGCGCAACCGGGGGCCGAGCGGCCGCCCGCGAAGACAGACGGCAAGGCCGCCGCGTCGGTGGAACGCCCCGCCGTCATCACGGCCGAACGGACGGACTACGATCGCAAGGAGGGGGTCATCCTTTTTGATCGCAACGTGTACGTGGACGATGCGCAGTACCAAATGCACGCCGACCGTCTTTTTGTCTTCCTCGACGGCACGAACGACTTGAAGCGGCTCGTGGCGATCGGGCACGTGGCGATTACGAACGTCGACAAGTCGGCCGCCTGTGCGAAAGCCGTGTTCACGAAGAAGACGTCGAAGATCGTGATGTACGGCGACGAAGGCGCGAAGGCCTTTTTGCAGGAGCGTTCCAAGAAGGGCGACAACGTGGTGCAGGGCGACCGGATCACGTTCTGGCTGAATTCGGAACAGGTCGAAATCGAGGGTCCCGCCGTCTCCATGCCGGGCGGAATGCTCAAGGGTGGTTCGGGCAAGGATCTTTTGGATCAGATGAAAGGCCAGTAGGATTTGCGATGGACGATCCGGTGATGAAAGCAATGGCCGAAATGGCCGCCGAAAAAGCGGGGAACGCCCCGCCGCCGGCCGCCGCGTCTGCGTCCGCCCCCGCGCCGGATCTCGTCGCGCATGGGCTGGTCAAGTCCTATGGCGACCGCACGGTCGTGAACGGGATGTCCATGGACGTCCGATGCGGCGAGATCGTCGGGTTGCTGGGACCCAACGGCGCGGGCAAGACGACGACGTTCTACATGGTCGTGGGGCTCGTGAAGCCCGACGCGGGATCGGTTGTCTTTCGCGGGAAGGATTTGACGCAGATGCCCGTGTTCATGCGCGCGCGGCACGGTCTGGGCTATTTGGCGCAGGAGGCGTCGATTTTCCGGAAGCTGAGCGTGTGGAACAACGTCATGGCGATTCTGGAGACGCTGCGGATGTCGCGGCGGGATCGGAAGGCTCGTTGCGAGGAACTGCTGGCGTCGCTCGATTTGATGAAGGTTGCCAAGCAACCGGCCTACACGTTGTCGGGCGGCGAGCGGCGCAAGCTTGAAATCGCCCGTGCGCTCGTGCGGCGGCCGTCGATTCTCATGTTGGACGAACCGTTCGCGGGCGTGGATCCGCTGGCCGTCCACGACATTCAGGAGATCGTTCGGGGGTTGAAGAAGCAAGGCCTGGGCATCATCATCACGGACCACAACGTGCGTGAAACGCTCAACGTCGTGGATCGGGCCTATCTTGTCTACAACGGCCGGTTGCTCTGCGAGGGCACGAGCGAGCATCTGGTCAACGACGACGAGGCGCGACGCCTCTATCTCGGCGAGGATTTCCGCATGTAGCCGCCGGGTGGCGGATACGCGGCAAATGAGTTTCAACAAAGTAAACCAAAATAAGGAGGATCAGATATGTCCATTGAAGTGACGATGCGCCATAGCGACGTGAAGATCGAGTCGTTGAAGGAATACGCCCAGAAGCGCATGGAGAAGCTCCAAGTCGCCTTTCCGAAGGTGACGAAGGTTTCGATCGTGATCGACGTCGATGTGAAGAAGCACATGTACATGGCCGAAGTCGTGGCCAACCGCCTGGGTGAAATCGCCGTGGGCGCGAAGGAGTTCAGCGAAAGCGGCAAGAGCGTGATCGACGGTGCGGCCGCGCGCGCCGAGCGCCAGTTGCTGAAGATGCGCGTGAAAGCCCGCAAGGGCAGCGTCCGCGCCGCGCGCGCCGATTCGCCGCGCAACTGAGGCGGATCCGACGATGAGCGCTGAATCTCTCAGGAAAGTCGGCGGCGACACGCCCTTCACCCTCCGCGATTTCGTGGCGGCGGGGCGTGACCGTCTGCGTCTTGAGGTCGTCGTCGGCGGAGCCGGTCTCGACCACGAAGTCCTGGAACCGATGTCGAATCGGCCGGGGCTGGCCTTGACCGGCTACTACGGTTTCTTCGCTTGGCGGCGGATTCAGGTCATCGGCAAGGCGGAGTGGGGGTATCTGGAAAGTCTGGAACCCGCCCTCCGTCTGGCACGGGTCAAAGAGTTGTTCAATCGCGGGGCGTACTGCCTCGTGTTCGCCTGCAGCATGAACGTGCCGGACGACATGGCGGCGCTTGCCGAAGCGTCGGGCGTGGTTGTGCTGCGGACGTCGCTGTTGACGCGCGAGTACTTCCATCAAAGCACGTTCGTGCTGGAGAATCTGCGCGCGCCGACGGTCAAGCTCTACGCGACGACGGTCGAAGTGGCGGGTCTGGGCGTCATGATGGAAGGTGCGCCCGGTCTCGGCAAGAGCGAGACGGCGCTGGGTCTCATCAAGCACGGCAACGCGCTCGTCGCGGACGACTTGACGTACGTGCGCAAGGACGTGACGGCGAACATGTTGTTTGCGTCCGCGTGCGAGGCCACGCGCAACTACATGGAAATACGCGGTCTGGGAATCATCCACGTGCCCAGCGTGTTCGGCGTGACGGCGGTGCGGGCGGAGAAGAAGCTCGATCTCGTGATCACGTTCAAGAGCATGCACGAGACCGAGGGTGAACTTGATCGCGCCGGCGAAGATCGCCTGACGCGCAAAATCCTGGGTGTGGACATTCCGCATCTGGTGATTCCAGTTTCGGCGGGTCGCGATCTTGTCAATCTGGTGGAGACGGCTGCGCAGCAGTACAAGTTGCTTGCCGCCGGACACGACGCCGTGAGGGATCTGGACGCGCGGTTGCGTGCGCGGGCGGATTCGGCGCGGCAAAGCTGAAAGGACGGGATTATGGCTGATGGAAAGATTGTGAGAGAGATTGTCCTGCTCAACAAGTACGGACTCCACGTGCGCCCAGCGGGTCTGTTCGCAAAGATCGCGTCGCGCTACAACGCGGATGTCGAGGTCGAGAAGGACGGCAACGTGGTCAGCGGGAAGTCCATCATGGCGCTCATGACCCTTGAAGCGCTCTGCGGGAGCAAACTGACCGTGTCGGCTTCCGGTCCGCAGGCCAAGGAAGTCCTTGACGAATTGGAAGGGCTTGTCGCGCGCAAGTTCGACATTCCAGACGAACAGTGAGCGAACAGAGTGACACGACGCGGGCGCCGGCGGCGATGAAGACCATCGCCGGCATCGCCACGTCCCGGGGCTTCGTCTCGGGGCGCGTGTTCCTCTATCGTTCCGAAAATTTCATTTCCGTTCCCGAATACGAGATCCCGCCCGAGCGCGTCCTCGCCGAACTCGCCCGCTACCACGCCGCCCGTGAAGAGACGCGCCGGCAGCTGGAGGCGCTTGTGGCGAAGTTGCGTGGGCAGTCGGACGGAGCGGAATCCGGTATCTTCGAGAACCATTTGCTGCTGCTCGACGATGTGACGCTTGTCGCGGGCGTTGAACGGCGCATTCGCGACGAACGGCTCAACGCCGAAGCGGCGGTGCGCCGGACGGTCGGCGAGTTCCGTGACGTCTTCAAGAAGATGAAGGACGCCTATCTGCGCGAGCGCGTGCGGGACGTCGACGACATGGAGAAGCGCGTGCTGGCCGCCTTGCTTAAGCGGGAGACGGCGGCGTTTGCGCAGATTTCGTCGCCCGTCGTTCTTGTCGCGGATGACTTGACGCCGTCCGAAACGGTCGCGTTTCCGCGAGACAAGATTCTGGGCATCGCCACGGATCGCGGGTCGGCCTCGTCGCACGTCGCGCTGTTGGCGCGCGCGATGGGCATTCCGGCCGTCGTCGGTCTGGGGGACGTCACGACGCGGGTGCAGCCGGGCGACCTCGTGTTGCTCGACGGCACGAACGGCGCGGTGACGCTCCATCCGGACGCCGAAACGTGCCAGTCGTTCGCCCGTCTCGTACGTCGCGAACGCGAGTTGCGCGACCTGCTGGCCGAAACGGCATCCGATACGGGAACGCTGAAGGACGGAACGCCCGTCGGACTGGAGGCGAACGTCCAACCGGGTGTGCCGTTGAGCTGCCTGTCGACGTTCGGCGTCCAGGGCATCGGGCTTTACCGAAGCGAATACCTTTGGCTTGAATCTGAACATGAACCTACGGAAGAGGAGCAGTTCGCCGTCTACGCGGAGGCCGCCCGCGCCGTGGCATCGATGGGCGCGAAGGCCCGCGTCACGTTCCGCGTCCTCGATTTGGGCGGCGACAAGCTGATGCGCGGACAGAAGGCGAAGGAAGCCAATCCGTTCCTCGGCAATCGTTCCCTGCGCTGGTTGCTCTCCCACCGCGACATTTTTCGGACGCAGTTGCGCGCGATTCTTCGTGCGAGCGCGGTGGGTCCGTCCGCTGTGATGTACCCGATGGTGGCCGTGGTCGAGGAATTGCGCGATGCGAACGCGGAACTCGCCCAGGCGATGGCGTCGTTGCGGGCGGATGGCATTCCCTTTGACGCGCACATTCCGCGCGGGTGCATGGTTGAAGTGCCGGCCGCCGCGTTGAACGCCGCGCAGTTGGCGCGGGAAGTCGATTTTATTTCCATTGGTACGAACGATCTCATCCAGTATACGATGGCGGCTGATCGCGGCAATGCGTGTGTCTCCTACCTCTACCAGCCGGCGAATCCGGCCGTGTTGCGGTTGGTGGACATGACCGTTCGCGCCGCGCGGCGGGCGGGCGTGAGCGTGTCGGTCTGCGGCGAGACGGCGTCCGATCCCGTGATGGGCGTTCTGTGGGTGGCGTTGGGCGTCTCGTCGCTTTCGATGAGCGCGAGCTACGTCCCCGTTCTGCGGAAGGTGCTGCGCGCGTTGACGCGAGCCGATCTGGACGCGCTGGCAGATCGTGTTCGCGCGTCGTTGGACGATCAGTCCGCTGCTGCCATCTATTCGTCCTGCCGTGAATTTCTCATGGGCAAGGTTCCTCGTTTGGAGGAGATTCAGTCATTTTTCACCGCGACAACTTGAAAGGGCAAGGCATGGCTTTGAAGATTCTAGGCACGGGCGGTTATCTACCGCCGAAGATTGTGACGAACGACGATTTGTCGAAGACGCTGGACACGTCGGACGAATGGATTTTTTCGCATACGGGTATTCACGCGCGTCACTTGGCGGACGACGATGACTGCACGTCGACGATGGCCGCCAAGGCGGCGCGGATCGCGTTGGAAACGGCCGGCGTGAAACCGGAGGAGATCGGGCTGATCGTCGTCGCGACGTCGACGCCGGACTACAACACGTTCCCCTCGACGGCGTGTGTTGTTCAGGCCGCGTTGGGTTGTACGGCGGCGGGCGCCTACGATCTGCAGGCCGCGTGCGCGGGATTCGTCTACTCGCTTGAACAGGCGCGGTGCTGGGCGAAAGTCAATCCTGGCGGGAAGGCGCTCGTGATCGGTTCGGAGACGCTCTCGCGCGTCGTCAACTGGAACGACCGGTCGAGTTGCATTCTCTTTGGCGACGGTGCGGGCGCGGTGGTGATTGGCGACGTGCCGGGCGAAGAAGGGCCGGAAGCCTATTCCATTCTCGGTGCGGACGGTACGGGCGCCCACTTCATCGCCCGCGAGGGCGGGTCGCGACTGCCGCATCAAGTCGGCAACGTGCCGATTCCCTATTTGGAATTGCAGGGGCACGACGTCTTTAAGTTCGCCGTCGGGTCGCTGTCGCGTGTCACGAACCAGCTGTGCGAAAAGTTCGGTGTCACGCCGGCTTCGCTCGACCGCGTGTTTGCGCACCAGGCGAACGGCCGCATCATCGAGGCCGTGGCGCGGCGCATGAAACTGCCGCTGGAAAAATTCTACCTCAACCTCGAACGGACGGGTAACACGTCCGCCGCCTCGATTCCGTTGGCGTTGGACGAAGCCGTCCGCGCGGGCGAACTGTCGGACGGCATGAAACTCGTCCTCTGCGGATTCGGTGCGGGGCTGACCTACGCGGGCACGTATCTGACGTGGCCGTATCTGTGATTTGGAAGAACGATTGAAAGGCAACAAGGAGAAAACATGAAGAAGAAAGTAGTCATCACCGGCATTGGGATGGTCACGCCGTGCGGTAACGGTACGGATGAAACGTGGGCCAACGTCAAAGCCGGCAAGAGTGGCATCACTCGAATCACGAAGTTCGATCCCTCCCGCTGCACTTGCCAGATCGCCGGCGAAGTGAAAGGCTTCGATGAATACGCCGAGGCCAAGGGTTATCTGGACCGCAAGGCGTCGCGTCATTTGGCCCTTTTCTGCAAGTACGCTGTCGCCGCCGCCAAGGAGGCGTGGGCGGACGCCGGTTACACGGACGCGAACAAGCCCGACATGGATCGCGTGGCCACGCTGATCGGCAATGGCATTGGCGGCATGGACGTCAACATGGTCGGCTTCAAGACGCTGTTCGACAAGGGACCGGAGCGTCTGCTCCCGTCGTTCATCCCGTCGCTCATCCCGAACGAGGCCGCCGGTAACGTGTCCATGGCGCTTGGCGCCAAGGGGCCGGCCCAGGTGGTCGTGACGGCCTGTGCATCCTCCACGGATGCTCTCGGTTTTGCGCTCGATCTGCTGCGCGCGGGCCGCGCCGACGTCGTGGTGGCGGGCGGCACGGAGGCGACGATCGACGAGTACTGCACGGGCGGCTTCATGAAGATGCGCGCACTCTGCACGCAGTTCAACGACGATCCCGAAAAGGGTTCGCGGCCGTTCAACGCCGATCGTTGCGGTTTCGTCATGGCGGAAGGTTCCGCGATGCTGATTCTTGAAACGGAAGAGCACGCCAAGGCCCGCGGCGCGAAGGTCTACTGCGAATTCGCCGGCTACGGTGCCACGTCCGACGCCTACCACATCACGGCGCCCGATCCGACGGGCGACGGCGCAGTGAAGGCCATCCAGATTGCGCTCGCGGACGCGGACGTGACGGATTTGGCGACGGTCGACTACATCAACGCGCACGGTACGTCCACCCACTTGAACGACCAGATGGAGACCAAGGCGTTCAAGCGCGTGTGGGGCGACGCCGCCAAGGACATCAACGTGTCCTCCACGAAGTCGATGACGGGCCACCTGCTGGGCGGCACTGGTGCGCTTGAAGCCGCGTTCTGCGCATTGGCTACGAAGGAAGGGTTCATCCCGCCGACGATCAACTACGAAAAGCCGGATCTCGATGTTGATGTGGAGAAGGGCGAAGTGCCGCTCGATCTGAACTACACGCCGAACCAGGGTGTGGCGCGTGATGTCCGTGTGGCGATTTCGACGTCGCTCGGTTTTGGCGGTCACAACGGCGTGCTGGTTTTCAAGAAATACTGAGGCGGGGGCGAAGAAGAAGGTATGGCTTATCCCACATTCAAGAACGAATACCATCGGCCCGGCATCGAACTGCTGCCGCATCGTGCGCCGTTCCTGTTCGTCGACGAGGTCATCTCGGCCGACGAGACGGGCGCGTTGGTCTCGTACACGTTTACGACCGAGAAGAATGATTTCTTCAAAGGTCATTTCCCGCAGCATCCGGTGGTGCCGGGTGTCGTGCTGATCGAGACGATGGCTCAGGCCGCCGGCGCCGCGCTTGTGGCACGGAAGGTGTTCGGCGAGGGCGTCCCGCTCTTCTTCCTCGGCCATGTGGACGATGTGAAGTTCAAGCGGCAGGTGCGGCCGGGCGATACGTTTGTCACGGTCGTCGAGAATACAAAGGTTCGTCCCCCGCTGGGCATCTTTACACTCAAAGGCTACGTGGGCGATGAACTGGCGGCGACGGCCACCGTCAAGTGTATGCTGGGAGAGCCGAAGGCGAAGTAATGTCCGCTGAAGACGCCCAGTGGAAGGAACGTCCGTACGACAAGGCCCAGGCGGAGTCGCTGCGGGCGTTTCTCCCTTTTGCGTCCGATGCGCCGGAACACGCCGACATCGTGTCGCGTCTGCTCGTCGCTCGTGGAATCGACGCGCAAACAGTCGCGGCTTTTCTCCAACCGACGATCGAGCCGCTGATTTGCGCGACCGACCATTTTCCGGGCATGGCCGAGGCGGTCGACGTCATCGTGCCGTTCATTCGCGACGGACGTAAAATCGTCGTCTTCGGAGACTACGACGCGGATGGTGTCTGCGCGTCCGCCCTGCTCGTTCGCGCCCTCCGTAAATTGGGCGCGACGGCCGAAGCGTTCATCCCCGAACGGTTCACGGAGGGGTATGGCATGACGGCGGCGGCGTTGACGCGCCTGTTTGCCGAACACCCGGATGTCCAGCTCGTCGTGACGGTCGACAACGGGATCGCCTCTCACGCCGAGGTCCGCGACCTCAAGGCGCGGGGCGTCGCCGTTGTGGTGACGGATCATCATCTGCCGGGCGAGACCCTGCCCGAACCCGACGCGCTGGTTGATCCGCGTGTGGCCGCCGTGCCGGGTGGCGACGCCCTCTGCGGCGCGGGCGTGGCGTTTTTTCTGGTGTCGGGTCTTGCACGCGCGTTGGCGTGTCGCGAAAAAATCAGCGGACCTCTGCTCGTGCTGGCGGCCGTTGCGACGGTGGCGGATATTGTGCCGCTCACGGGGTTGAACCGTGCGCTCGTTGTGCAGGGATTGAAGTTGTTTTCGTCTTGCGCACCTGTGGGGTTGCGCGAACTTTTTACGCGGGCGTCGCGTTGGGCGGACAGGCCGTCGGCACGTGATTTCTCCTTTCTGCTCGCGCCTCGCATCAACGCGGCGGGACGGATGGCAACGGCGAAAACGGCCTACGAATTGCTGATGGCCGAAGACCGCGAAGTGGCGCGGGAACTGGCCCGGCAGGTGGACACCTTCAATGTCGATCGGCGCGGACGGGAAACAGCCGTCGTTGAGGAGGCGAAAAGCCAGATCACGGGGAGTCCCGACGCGATTGTCGTCTGCGGCAAAGATTGGCACGCGGGCGTGTTGGGTATTGTCGCCTCCCGTTTGGTGGATCTGTATCGCGTACCGGTGGCCGTGGCGACGGCGGGGGACGACGCGTTGGCGTTGGCGCGTGGCAGTGTTCGCGCACCTGAAGGCTACGACGTCCACGCTGCGTTGACCGCCGCCCAGGCGGCATTGGCGCGATTTGGCGGACACGTCTCGGCGGGCGGTTTCACGGTACGGGCCGGCGCGTTCGAGCAGTTCCGCACGTGTTTCACCGAGGCCTGCCGTCGGCAACGGGAAACCGCGTGCGACGCGGCGACGGTGTGGTTTGACGGGTGGGTGGAGCCGTCGTGCTTGACGTTGCCGTTCTATCAGACGCTGCAGATGTTCGAGCCGTGCGGGGAGGGTAATCCCGAACCGCTCTTCGGTTTGAGAAACGTGGCGTTCACCAATATTCGCATCATGGGCGCAGACGGCCGCCATGCATCGTTTACGTTTGCCGACGAGTCGCTCCCCCGCGCTGTCTGGTGGAACTGCGGCGAGCAGGTGGCGGCGTTGCGCAAACACGCCGGGGCGCGGTACGACGTGTTGTTCACGCTTCTGCCGTCGTCGTTCGGCGGCGCGGAGCACGTCGAACTGCGCGTGGCGGCCGTACGTCCGACGGTCTATGCGAAAGACGTTGATTGAAAATCAGGTTTTGACCATGAAAAAGAAAACGATTCCGTTGTTCATCGTGATGAGCGCCCCGTCGGGTTGCGGGAAGTCCACGCTCGTCGATTTGCTGTTGCAGGAGTACCCCGACCTGTCCTATTCGATTTCCTGTACGACGCGCGCGCCGCGTGGGAATGAGGAGGACGGCATCGACTACCATTTCCTTTCGGTTGAGCGCTTCAAGGAACTGATTGCGGAAAACGCCTTTCTGGAGTACGCGGAAGTTCACGGCAACTACTACGGCACGTTGAAGCAGCCGATTCTGGAAGTCCTGGCCGAAGGCAATTCGATGATTCTCGACATCGACGTCGCGGGCGCGGCGAAGGTACGGCATTACGTGATGCACCACCTGCCGCCCACGGATCCGTTGCGGCGGGGGTTTGTGGACGTGTTCATCAATCCGCCCTCTTTGGAGGCGTTGCGGGAACGGCTGGAAGGGCGGGGTACGGACGCGCCGGATGTTATCGAGCGGCGGCTGGCCAACGCCGAGGGCGAAATGGCGCGGGCCAGTGAGTACACGTACCAGGTCACGAACGACGACCTGTCCCTCGCCTACAAGCGTCTTTGCGACCTCATCGACGCCCGTTCCGGCCGTATGTAGTCGGAACGGACGCCGTTCGCCGGCGGGCGTTCAGCCAACCATCCAGTCCGACCGGATGGGACGACCCAACGCGCCGAAGCAGTTGGCGGGGCGGACGGCGAAGCGGAACGCGCGGCCGCGCGCGATGGGCTCATGTCCGTTGCCACGCGGCAATTCGTCCGCCGCGAACACGCAGGTCGCCGTCGGCTCGTCCTTTTTCGCACCCCGGTAGAAGCCGGGCGAATAGACCCGCTTGACCATCCACGTCTTCTCGAAGTCGCACTCTTTGGCCTCGACCGTGACTTCATAGTCGAAGGGGCGCACGGCCTTGTCCGCCTGATCGGCGGCGGCGATATTCGGGAAGGAGACAGTGACCTGAGCGACGTCCTTGCCGAGGCGGGACGTGCCCTTGCCGCGTGTCACGGTGACGGCGGCGCCGGGCGCGAATTGCGGAACGGCCGCGTGCGGGGCGCGGTTCGCGAAGGGGAATGCCGTCCGGTCCACACCGTCCGCGAGCAGGGGAATGACCCAGTCCGCGCCGAGGGGGAGGTCGTTGAGTGCGTCGCGCCGTTCGAGGACAATGCGGTCGTCGTAGACGGTCATGAAAAGGGCGTTTTGTCCGTCTGCGCAAGGCAAGGCGGGCATCTGTTCGCGACCGCTGTCCGGTGCGGCGAAGACGCGGGAGTTTTCGCGGCCGCCGAAGGGAATGAGGTAGCGCAACGACGCCGTGCCGACGCTCGTAAACGCGCCCTGCCAGATCGTGCGCTCGTCGCGCAAGGGCGTATGGGAGTGGCCGGAGAAGGAAACGCAGTTCGGGAACTTCGCCAGAGCGGCGGTCGTGTAGCCGGGATCCTGCCCCCATGTCCACGGGGCGCTGCACGTGGCTTTCGGGTGGATGTGCTGCGTGTAGAAGAAGGGTTTTGCGCCGAGGAGTTCGTGCTTGTGCGCCTGGAGAAAATCGTTGACCGCCGTCTTCGAGTAGCAACCGCCGCCGGTTCCGGGAGCGGGATGGTGGCAGCCCACGAACTTGTAGCCCTTGATGTCCTTGATCCAGATGGGGGCGTAGTCTTCGTGGAAGATGCGCTTCCACGTACCAGCCACGTCGTGCGCGATCGTCAGGGGAGAACTGGCGTCAAGCCCGGGGCGCACCTTCTTCACGTAGCCGTAGCACCAGGCCTCGACGTCGTGGTTGCCATAGACGAACAGCTTTTCCACGTGCCGCCCGTCGGGCGCCTTGTCGCCGGGAAAGACCTCGTACCACGTCTTCGCCACGAGTTCCAGTTGGTCGATCGTGCCGTAGTCCGCCATGTCGCCGGCAATCAGTACGCCGTCCGCGCCATGGTCGCGGAACCACGTGAACGCGCGGCGGATGTTGGACGTCGAATCCGGGGTTGTGATGTGGACGTCCGACACGATGCCGATTTTCAGGCGGGCCGGGCCGGGGGCGTTGGCGCCTACCGCCGCACCGCCGAATCCGGCGGCGGCCATGAATGCGCCACCCAGTTTTACGAAACCTCTTCGCGATGTCGTCATGCTTGCTCCTTCTTTCCTCGATAAGTACATGCTACAAGAAACCCTATCTTACACCATCTAGACGTTTTCCGCAACACTTGGAGGTTCCCCAATTTTTCTTGGCGGACGAAACATTCCGGCGCGACGACCGTGAGCTGAAGATTCTCCGTCAAGGCCGGCCGCATCGTCGGCGAGTTCCCCGTCGCGCACGTCAACGGCGGGGTGGGACGCCCCGCCCTACCGAATGGCGAGACATCTGCACGCCCTACCGAATGGCGAAACATGTTCGGCTGCCGCATGGCGGGGTGTCTGCCCATCCGGTAGGGCGCGACGTCCCTGTCGCGTCGGGGTGTATCATACGGACGCGGAAGTTCGTTGCTTTCGCG